>NZ_JBBIAR010000044.1:0-76542 GCF_054185165.1 Bradyrhizobium sp. UFLA05-109
CTATCATCGACTTGGCGAGCGGCAAAAGTGTCGGCTATGTCCCCGAACACCCGTCGGTCATGTCCCCGGGCTGAACACTTGATCGGGCTCATTCCAGAGACGGCTGTGATTGAATCGATAGGCCGCGGCGTACTGGATTCCCCGCTTTCGCGGGGAATGACAAGGGAGCGTGTGGCCTCGAGCGTCGCCAACTGGCCTTGATAAGCCGCAGCACCATGCAGCGCGTCAATTCGTATGCTTCTTCCTTGAATGCTTGTGCGTGGTCGCCGGCGCGGTGGTCGGCGCAACCGTCGTCGTCGCACCGCCCGGCGCCGACCGGCTTTCCTGCAACCGCCTGTCATAGCCGGGCGACGGTGTGACGGTGGGTGGAACGGCTTGCGCAAGCGTGGATGCACCGCAAAGCATCGCAGCCGCAATCGCCATCATCAGAACAGGCTTCATCGGCACGCCTCGGGTCGGACCAGCGCGCTCATGCACCGCCGCGGATCTGCCGCGGCGTCAGGCGCGGCGGGCCTTGGCCTGCGCTTTCCGCCTCCCTGATCAGCGCCGCAATGCGGCGACACAGCGGCACGTCCACCCCGTGCTGGTCCGCCAGCGCGATGATCGCCCCCTGCAGATAGTCGATCTCGGTCTTGCGGCCCTGCTTCAGGTCCTGCCACATCGATGAGCGCGCCTCGGGATCGATCTTCATTGTCCGCCCCAGGATCACGTTGAAGATCATGTCGGGCAATCGCAGCAGCGTCGGCGTCCAGCGCGGCGGAATCGGCGTCGCCGACACCGGCTTGATATCAGCCGCCGTCATCGTCGCGAGCCCCTCAGCCATTTGGTCCGCAAACAATCTTCGCCAGTCCCGGTTCGCGAGCTGCGCGGCAAGCGGCATGTCGGACAAGGCGCTCAGCGCATTGTTCAGATTGATGATCAGCTTGCCCCACTGCACGCCGGCGATGTCCGGGCTCGCGCGCATAGCAAGGCCCGGCACCGACAGCGCCGCGGCCGTATTGGCCTGATCCTTCTCGACATGAATGTCGCCGGAGGTCGAGCGGTGGAAACGCCCCTCGCCCATCGCGATGACGTTGAACGGCACCATGCCCGCGAGCACGCGTCGCCCCGGCAGTCTCTCGCGCAGGAGACCCACATTGCCGACGCCGTTCTGCAAGGAGACGATGACGGCATCCTGCGGCGCATGCCGGGCTATCAGCTCAGCGACCTCAGTCGTGTCGGCGCTCTTCACGGTCACCAGAACGACGCCAACACTGTGAAAAATCGAGGCATCTTCCGACAGCGCGAGCTGGCCTGCGGAGAGTCGCCGTTCATCCCCGTCGAAATCGGTCAGGCGCAGGCCGAACCGCTCGATCTCGGTCTTCACCCGCGGCCGCACCAGAAGCGCCACGCGGCGGCCGGCGGCAGCGAGCGTGCCGCCGACGAAGCAGCCGATGGCCCCCGCGCCCGCAACGGCGATCGGTCGATCCGTCACCACCTAATCTCTGCTCCCCAAACAACTTGCCGCTTTCGACAGCGGCGTTGACCGGACCTGCGCCTGACCGGACCTGCGCCTGCCGGACCTTCGATAGCAAAGGCCGCGCCGCTTGCCCATCGGCCCCTGCGGTTGCGGCGCGACCGCCTTGTAACCGTCATGAGAGCCCCATATGTTTTCGCCCGGGGCATGTTCAGCGGGAGAGCACCATGGGTCTACTCGACGTCCTCAACGGCATGCAGAACGGCCCGCGCGGCCCCAGCACGCCGAGCTCGCAAGAATCCTCCGGCGGCATGTCGCCAATGAGCATGGCGATCCTTGGCCTGCTGGCGTGGAAGGCATTCAAGCATTTGACGGCAGGCCAAGGCAGCGCGGCGCCGCAATCGTCACCCTTGCCGCCGCCGACGCAAGCGAATGCCGGCGGTGCAGCGCTTCCGGGCGGCGCGCCCGGCGGCGGCGGGCTCAGCGATGTGCTCAAGGGCGGCCTCGGCGGCCTGCTCGCCGGCGGCGCGGCCGGCAGCGTGCTCAGCGGCGGGCTCGGCGATCTCCTCAACCAGCTCCAGCAAGGCGGCCATGGCGAAACGGCGAATTCCTGGGTCGGCAAGGGTGAGAACAAGCCGATCGCACCGGGCGATCTCGCCAACGCGCTCGGCGCCGACCAGATCCAGAGCCTGTCGGCCCAGAGCGGCCTGTCGCGCGACGAGCTCCTGTCAGGTCTCAGCCAGTATTTACCGAAGGTGATCGATCACCTGACGCCGGACGGACGGCTGCCGACCGAGAACGAGCTGTCGGACAGGATCTGATCGAGCTCTGATTTCAGTCGTATCGTTGCTGCAAGGGGAGTTGCGAACATGGGCGGGATTATCTGGATCATCGTCGTCGGCTTCGTCGCCGGCCTCATCGCGCGCTGGCTGATGCCGGGACCGAAGAATCCGCAGGGCTTCATACTCACCACCGTCCTCGGCATCGTCGGCGCGTTTCTCGCAACCTTTATCGGCCAGGCCATCGGCCATTACAGCCTGGACCAGGGCGCCGGCTTCATCACCGCCACGATCGGCGCGGTGGTGGTGCTGTTCATCTGGCATCGCCTGGTGGCGAGCGGCGTGATCAAGGGCTGACGGCATAAGCCGGGGCTAACTGAAACCACGAGCCTCTGCTGCTACTCCGCTCGTCATGCCCCGGCTTGACCGGGGCATCCAGTACGCCGCGGCTTCCCCGCATACGATTGATGTCTCTGGAATACTGGATCACCCGCTTTCGCGGGTGACGACAGCGGGGATGTGAATCGCACCTGCCGTAAACGCGCAATGACGCATCACGTAACCAAATGCAGCCCGGCATCCATGCGCACGATCTCGCCGGTCATGTTGCTGGAGGCTGGCGTTGCCAGGAAGCAGACGAGCTGCGCGACGTCGTCGGCGCTCGAGGCGACCTTGAGCGGCACTTTCGCGACCACGTTGTCGCGCACCTGCTTGGCAGCATCCTCGCCGCGGCCCTTGGTGAACCAGGGCGTATCGATATAACCGGGACAGACCGTGTTGACGCGGATCAGCGGCGCAAGCGCGCGCGCCAGCGACAGCGTGATGGTGTTGAGCGCGCCCTTGCTCGCGGCATAGGCGATCGAGGAACCGACGCCGCTGATGCCGGCAACGGAGGACACGTTCACCACCGCTGACGCCCGCCCCGAGGCGTTCGCGCCGGCCTCGAGCAGCTTACGTGCGGCACGCACCATCTGGAATGGACCGATGGTGTTGACGCCATAGAGCCGCTGAAAATCTTCCGCCGACAATCCGTCAAGATTGGCGTGAGCGACGTGCTTGGTCGTACCGGCATTGTTGATGAGCGCGTCGAGCCGGCCCCAGGCCTCGGCCGCCGCGACGATCCTGCGGCAGTCCTCGTCGCGCGAGACATCGCCCTGCGCGATCACGACCTCGGCCGCGCCTGCCTTGCGACAGGCCTCGGCGGTGGCCTCGGCTTCCTTCTGGCTCGAGGAGTAATTGATGACAAGCCGCGCGCCGCCGCGCGCGAGAATTTCCGCGGTCGCAGCTCCAAGACCGGATGCGGACCCCGTCACGATTGCGCACAAGCCGTCCTTTGCCATCCGGTTATCCTCTCTTGCTGTGAATGCCAGCGGTCTGTTTAGCGAGTTTGCGGACGGCTGCAAATCGACCAAACTCCGCTAAGCGGAATTAGTCTCTTTGCCCATGCCCGCGCCGCAGGCGGACCTGCGACCAACGCTTGTCAGGGCCGTGGCTTTTTCCGATCATCGGGCGCAAGAAGAGAGCTGCGCACCCGCTCGAAAACACGGGCGCGCCAATGGCAAAACACGGGGAACGCTGTGGCGGAGAGTGACAACATCGTCGTCGAGACCGCGGAGAAAATCTTCGCCGATCTCGCTGATCCGCAAACCATCAACAACGACAAGAAGGACGCGTGGAAAGCGCCGCTGTGGCAGGCGCTGAGCGAGGCCGGCCTGCCTTTGGCGTGGGTGCCGGAGGACCTTGGCGGCTCCGGCGCAAGCCTTGCCGACGGCTTTGCGCTCCTCAACGCGGCGGGACGTTTTGCCATTGCGGTTCCCCTGGCCGAAACCATGCTCGCCGGCTGGCTGCTCGCGCAGGCGAAGATTGCCTCCACCGAAGGCGAGATGACGGTGCTGCCGGCAAGCCCGCAGAACCGCATCACCCTCAATCCCGACGGCTCGCTCTCCGGCCGCGTCCGCGACGTGCCTTTTGCGAAAGCCGCAAGGCATTTTGCGGTGCTGGCGCATGGCGCAGGCGGCGTGTCCATCGCGCTGGTCGATGCCGGCAAGGCTAAGGTCGAGGCCGGGCTCAATGTCGGCTACGACGACAGCGATGTCGTGACGCTCGACAAGGTCGCGCCCATCACAATCAAGCCCGCGCCGAAGCACCTTGATCAGACCACGCTGATGCTGATGGGCGGGGTGGCGCGCAGCCTCCAGATCGCGGGCGCGCTGGAATCCATGCTCGACATTTCCGTGCGCTACTCCAACGAGCGCGTCGCGTTCGAGAAGAAGATCTCGAAATTCCAGGCGGTGCAGCACAACCTCGCAAAGCTCGCCGGCGAATCCGCCGCGGCGCTGGCGGCTGCGACCTCCGCCGCCGATGCGATCGCGAGCGCGACCGCCTTCAATGACGAGGTCTATCTCGAAGCCGCCTCCGCAAAAATCCGCTGCGCGGAGGCCGCCGAAAAGGGCGGCGCCATCGCGCATCAGGTGCACGGCGCGATCGGCTTCACCATCGAGCACATCCTGCATCGCTACTCGCTGCGGGCGCTGGCCTGGCGCGACGATTTCGGCTCGGAGAGCTACTGGGCCGTCGAGCTCGGCAAGCTCGTTGCCGCCAGAGGCGCCGATGAATTGTGGCCGCTGGTGGCATCACGCTGAGGGATAGGAAACAAAAACATGACCGCTGCCCTCCGTTTCGATCCGATCCGCCTGCCGCCGAAATGCGAGGAGCTGCGCAAGGAAGTGCGCGCCTTCCTCGCCGAGGAAATGGCCCGCGGCACCTTCAACCCTTTCAAGCCAAATCGCGAAGACACCGACGTGCCGGAATTTTCCCGCCGCGTCGGCGAGCGCGGCTGGATCGGCATCACCTGGCCGAAGAAATATGGCGGCCATGAGCGCTCCTTCCTCGAGCGCTATGTGGTGACGGAAGAGATGCGCGTCGCGAACGCGCCGACGCGGCGCTTCTTCGTCGCCGACCGCCAGAGCGGGCCGATCCTGCTCAAATACGCGCCGGAGCACATCAAGATGGACATCCTGCCGCGCATCTGCCGCGGCGAATTGTGCTTCGCCATCGGCATGAGCGAGCCGAATTCGGGGTCAGACCTGTTCGCGGCCAAGACGCGGGCGACCAGGACCGACGGGGGCTATCTCATCAACGGCACAAAGATCTGGACCTCGTCGGCGCACATCGCCGACTACATGATCGCGATCTTCCGCACCTCGCAGCCGACCAAGGAAAACCGCCGTCACGGCCTGACGCAGTTCCTGGTCAAGATGAAGCAGCCGGGCATCAAGGTGAACCCGATCGGCCAGATCACCGGCCAGTACGAGTTCAACGAGGTCGTCTTCACCGACCATTTCATTCCTGACGATCACGTGCTGGGCGAGGTCGACGGCGCCTGGAAGCAGGCGACATCCGAGCTCGCTTACGAGCGCTCGGGTCCGGAACGCTTCCTCGAAACCTACTACGTGCTGACCGAGCTGGTGCGCGCAATCGGCAGCGATCCGGATACGCGCAGCGCCGAAGGCATCGGCCGCCTCGTCGCGCAGCTCCACACCATGCGGCGCATGTCGGTCTCGGTTGCCGGCATGTTGCAGGCGGGCAAGGAGCCCGTGGTGGAGGCCTCCATCGTCAAGGACATCGGCACGGTGTGGGAGCAGCAGCTGCCGCATCGCGTCCGCGATCTCGCCGCCTTCGTCGAGGAGACTGCCAGCAATCGCGAGACACTCGAGCGGCAGCTCGATTTCGCCATCAAGACCGCGCCGAAACTGACCATCCAGGGCGGCACCACCGAAGTGCTCCGCGGCATCATCGCCCGCGGACTTGGTTTGCGCTAACGAGGATCATCATGACGAGCTACAAGGACATCGGCGTCGAGAAGGTCGGGCACGTCGGCACCATCGAGATCCGCCGCCCGCCGCTCAACTTCTTCGACATCTCCCTGATCAACCAGATCGCGGATGCGCTCGACGAGTTCGATTCTGACATCGAAATCCGCGCCTCCGTCCTGTCGGCGCAGGGCAAGGCGTTCTGCGCCGGCGCCAATTTCAACGACCCGGCCCGGCAGGAGCAGGAGGCGCGCGCAGCAAAAGGCGATCCGGCCGATAGCCTTGGGCCGATCAATCATCTCTACATCCAGGCCGTTCGCATCTTCCGCGCCAAGAAGCCGATCGTCGCCGCCGTGCATGGCGCAGCCATCGGCGGCGGGCTCGGGCTCGCGGTGTCGGCAGATTTTCGTGTCACCTGCCCGGAGGCGCGCTTCTCCGCCAACTTTACCAAACTCGGCTTCCATCCCGGATTCGGCCTGACCGTGACGCTGCCCGAGCTGATCGGCAAGAACAACGCCGAGCTGATGTTCTACACCAGCCGCCGCGTCACCGGCGAAGAGGCCCACAGATGGGGCCTTGCCAACGAACTGGTGCCGCAGGACCAGGTGAAGGCGGCCGCGTTGAGGCTCGCCGGCGAGATCGCCGAATGCTCGCCGCTCGGCCTCGTCTCCACGCGTGCCACGATGCGGGCAGGGCTGGCCGATCGCGTGATGGCGGCGACCAATCACGAGCTCGCCGAGCAGACAAGGTTGCGCGCGACGGAAGATTTCAAGGAAGGCGTCAAAGCCACGGAAGAACGGCGCGTGGCGAATTTCAAAGGGCGGTGATTACGACTGCGCAAGCCGACGCCATTGCTTTCCGCTGTCGCCATATTCTCGACTGTCGTCCCGGCGAAGGCCGGGACCCATACCCCCAGGGCGAGGTTGTAGCACGAAGCTGGTAACCACGAGTCTTCGCTAAACTAAATCTTGTGGTTATGGGTCCCGGCCTTCGCCGGGACGACAGCGGTGTTTGCGGCTAGCTACTTCCGCCTCACCACCAGCGCGTCCACGATCGTCACACCCTGCCCTTCTGGATGTACGAGCACCGGGTTGAGCTCGATCTCCGCAATCTCCCGCGCATGCCGTGCCGCAAGCACGGAGATGTCCGCGATCAACTGCGCCAGTGCCGCAACATCCGCCTTGGCAGCCCCGCGAAACCCGTTCAGCAGCGGCGCTGCTTTCAGCCCGGCCAGCATCGCGCCAGCTTCCGCCGCGCTTACCGGCGCGGGGCGGTAGATGACGTCGCGGAACAATTCGGTCGTGATACCGCCGAGCCCCACCATCACCATCGGGCCGAACGTCTTGTCCGTCATCGTGCCGACAATGATCTCGACGCCCTTCTTTGCCATTGGCCCAACCAGAACGCCCTGAACCGCGGCATCCGGCCGATGCCTGCGCGCATTGTTCAGGAGTTGCTCGAACACCAGAAACACCTCGCCTTTGGTCGTAACGTTCACCCGCACGCCGCCGACCTCGCTCTTGTGCGGAATGTCGGGCGACTGAATCTTCATCACCAGCGGAAAGCCGGCACGCGCGATCGCCGAATCGAGTCCGCTCTTCTCTGCGACCAGCACCTCGTCCGGGAGCGCGATGCCGGCCGAACGGAGTAGGGCCTTGCTGTCGGTTTCGGACAGCACCGGCGACGTCAAAAAAGCCGAGAAATCGTGCCCCGGTCGCTGCGCCTTTTCCGCAGGCTTGGGCAGGTCAAATCTCGCGAAGTCCACAAGCTGCCGCAAAGCGCCCCCGACATGGGTGAGGCCCGACAGCACAACGACGCCGGACTTGGCCAGCTCCCGTCGCGCAAAATCCGATGGCAGCGTGTAGGAATAGAACACCACGGGCTTCCTCTGCGCCGCCAGCAGCGGCTTCAGCTCCGCCTCCTTGAAGGGCATCCGCACCTCGCTCGACAGCGACAGCATGACCAGGATCGCATCGACCTCGTCGGAAGCGCTGAGCAGATCGACGCTTTTCTGCAAACCGCCCGAGGTCACGCCCTGGGCGGTGACGTCGATCGGATTGCGTGCAGTGCCGTAGGACGGCATCAATGTCTCAATCTCCGCCTGAACCGGCTCGGAGAGCTCCGGCACCTGCAAGCCCCTCAGCGCCACCGCATCGGTGCCCCAGATGCCCGCGCCGCCGGACACGGTGACGACTGCAACACGATCGCCCTTCGGCAGCGGATTGCTGGCAAGCACCGCGGCGATCGTGAGCGCTTCGTCGAGATCGTTCGAGACGATGAAGCCGTACTTGGCGAACACGGCATCATAAGCCGAGGACCATCCGGCCATGCTGGCAGTGTGTGATGCCGCCGCACGCTCGCCCGCACTGCTGCGGCCAACCTTGGTCACGATGACGGGCTTCTTCACCTCGGCGGCACGCCGTGCAGCTGCGAGAAATTTCTCGACGTCGCGGATGCCCTCGATGAACAGCAGGATCACCTCGGTCGAGGCGTCCTGCACCAAATAGTCCAGGAACTCGCCAGCGCCGAGATCGGACTCGTTGCCGGTCGAGACGACGTAGCTCACGGCAACGCCGAGCGCCTTCGCGCGATTGTAATAGGCAAAACCGATGCCGCCGCTTTGCGCGACGATGCCGATCCGCCGCGTGGTCGCGACCAGCGGCGCCACGCCCGGCTTGACGTCGACCGCCGGGCTGAACGTCGCCGCCACGCGCTGCACCTGGCTGAAAAACCCTTCGGCATTCGGGCCGGAGATGCGCATGCCCGTGCGTGCGGCCAGATCAGCGATTGCCTGCTGCATCACGGCGCTGTCGCCGCCCTCCTCCGCGAAGCCCGAGGAGATGATGACGGCGTTCTTCACGCTGGCGGCGGCGCATTGCTCGAGCGCCGGCAGCACCACGAGCGCCGGGATCATGATGACGGCAAGATCGATCGGCACACCAATGTCGGTGATCGACTTGTAGCAGGTGAGCCCGTCGATCTCGGCGTAGTTCGGGTTCACGGGATAGATTCGTCCGGGATACTCGTTCTTGCGCAGCATCGACAGCAGCCGGCCCGGGATCTTCTCACGATCGCGCGAGGCGCCGATCAGCGCGATGCTTGCCGGCGCGAAGAAGCTGTCGAGCAGATGCGGCATGGGGTATGTATCTCTTTGCTCTTGTTCAACCTATCCCCGTCATGGCCGGGCTTGTCCCGGCCATCCACGCCTCACCTCCTGCACCAGCATCTCGGGTCAAGAACGCGGATGCCCGGGACGAGCCCGGGCATGACGACCCAACAGGCAAATGTGCCAACTGGTCAAGCACTGAGCCGGAACGTCACCCCACTCAGCAAGAATTCATTGCCTGCTACCGCGAGCCCCTTCTCCCTTGCAGCGTGCAGAACACCCGCGACATCGGCCACGCGGAACTCCAGCGCGCTCATGATTTCAGCGCCGCCCTTGACGAAGCGGAAGGTGGCGTTAGGCAGCTTCAGCTCGGTCTCGCCACTATCCGCCTTGCTCGGCGCGACGCCGATCAGTTTCCCCCAATGCTCGGCCAGGCCTTGCGGATCCGGGCTCTGCATCTCGACCGCCGTCAGCGCCTGCGTCACGTCCTTGCGGATGAACTTTTGCCAATCCGGCCCCGCCGGCGGATAGGGGCCCAAGATATCGTCGCTGCCCTTGGTGTGATTGAACTCGATGAAGGCGGCGCGGCAGTCGCGGGGATGCAGTTGCACCCCTTGATAGGGCGGATGGTCAATCACGTTCGCGGTGCGCACGCCCATTGCATTCGCGTTGCGGCCGCGCGCGTCCGGATCGTCGCAGCAGAAGATCGCCATATAGCCGCCGCGGCCACCGGTCTTGGCGATGAAACGGCCGGCTGCGGTGCCGTCCCTGGACGGCGCCACCACCTCCAGCAGGATCGTGTCGATCGGCAGCAGCGCATTTTCCAGGCCATATTTCGCGACATTGCCGTCGCGATAGCAAACGGAAAGGCCCATGATGCCTGCAATATCGGAGATCACGGGCTCGAGCTGAAGCGCAACCAGGCAGATCTGCCGCAAGCGTATATAAGGTGCCATGGTCAAGCGCCCTTGAAAGTGGGTTTCCGCTTCTCGACAAAAGCCTTTGCGGCTTCCTTGTGGTCCTCGGTATCGCCGCAGCGGGTGTGGTGAATGGCTTCGCCGTCGAAGCAGTCCTCAAGCGGGAGGTGTTCGGCATTGTTGATGTTGCGCTTGATGTAGCCAAGGGCGATCGACGGACCCTGCGCCAGCGACAGCGCGAGCTCGTGCGCGGCGGCGTCAATCTCGGCGTCAGGCACCACTTTCGTCACGAGGCCGATGGCCTGCGCCTCCTTCGCGCTCAGCACGGGCGACATCAGATAAAGCTCGCGCGCCCGCGCACTGCCGATGAGTTGGGTGAGGAAATAAGTGCCGCCGTAATCGCCGGAGAAGCCGACCTTTGCGAAGGCGGTCGTGATCTTGCAGGACTCGCTGGCGATGCGAAGGTCGCAGGACAGAGCCATCGAGAGACCCGCGCCAGCCGCCGCGCCGTCGAGCTGCGCCACCACGGGTTTGGGCATTTGATGCAGGATGCGCGACACCTCCATACCGCGGCGCAGGTTCGCGAGCTTGGTCTCGAACGGCAGCGGCGCACGCCCCTCGGCCATCGACTTGACGTCGCCACCGACGCAGAAGCTGCCGCCGGCGCCCCTGAACAGCACCGCGCGGACATCCGGATCATCGGCCGCGCGCCGCGCCGCCTCGACCAGCCCGCGCACCATGTCGGGGTTCAGCGCATTCTTCCGCTCGGGGCGGTTCATGGTGATGGTGAGCAGCCCGCCTTCGAGCTTTTGCAGGACCATGTCGTTGCTCATGGGTGTTTTGCCTTTCTTCTATGGTGCCACTCTCTCACATCGTCATTCCGGGGCGCGCCCCTTGGCGCGAGCCCGGAATCCATCCCCCAGCGATCTCTGCGGCCCGATGGATCCCGGGCTCTCGCTTCGCGAGCCCCGGGATGACGACCTGTTGTCGGGCTCGCTCCTCGCAATGACGGCTATTTCTTCACCAGCGGGCAGCGCGACTGCTCGAGCGACTGGAACGCCTCGTTGCCGGGCACGGTGGCGAGTAGCTTGTAGTCGTCCCACCGCCCCTTGGACTCCGACGGCTTCTTGACCTCGAACAGGTACATGTCGTGCACCATGCGGCCGTCCTCGCGGATCTTGCCATCATGCGCGAAGAAGTCGTTGATCGGCGTCCCTTTCATCACCTTCATGACCGCGGCGGCATCGGTGGTGCCGGCCGCCTTCACGGCTTTCAGGTAGTGCGTGACGGAAGAATAGACGCCGGCCTGCGCCGAGGTCGGCGGCCGCTTCACGCGCTCCATGAAGCGCTTCGAGAAAGCGCGCGTCTCGTCGTTCATGTCCCAGTAAAAGGCCTCCGCCAGGAGCAGGCCCTGTGCGGTTTCCAACCCGATCGAATCGATATCGGTGACGAAGGCCAGCAACGGCGAGATCTTCTGGCCGCCCTTCATGATGCCGAACTCAGCCGACTGTTTGATGGCGTTGACGGTGTCGCCGCCGGCGTTGGCAAGCCCGATCACCTTGGCCTTGGAGGCCTGCGCCTGAAGCAGGAAGGACGAGAAGTCCGAGGTGTTGAGCGGATGGCGGACATTGCCCAGCACTTTGCCGCCGGCCTTCACCACGACAGTGCTGGTGTCCTTCTCCAGATCCTGGCCGAAGGCATAGTCGGCGGTGAGGAAGAACCAGGTGTCGAGGCCGGACTTCACAGCGGCAAGTCCGGTCGTGTTGGCCTGCGCAAAAGTGTCGAAGACGTAATGCACGGTATAGGGGCCGCAGGCCTCGTTGCTGAGGCGGATCGAGCCCGGGCCATTGAAGATGACGATCTTGTTGCGCGCTTTCGCGATCTCGCCTGCTGCAAGCGCGGTGGCGGAGGCCGCGACGTCGTAGATCATCTCGACGCCCTGGTTGTCGATCATGTCGCGCGCGATGTTGGCGGCAAGGTCCGCCTTGTTGAGGTGATCGGCTGCGAGGATCTCGATCTTGCGGCCCAGCACCTCGCCGCCGAAATCCTCCGCCGCCATCTTGGCCGCCATCTCGCTGCCAGGACCGGTGATGTCGGCGTAGAGGCTCGACATGTCGAGAATGCCGCCGAGCTTGAGAGGCGGCTTGTCCTGGGCTTTGTCCTGGGCTTGCGCCGTGCTCGCGACCAACGCCGCGATGAAAATGCCGGACAAAATCCTCTTCATGGCAAATCTCCCTTATCGCGCCGTACTCTGATGGCGGCTTGATTATTGGTATTGGCGAGATCATGCAGCATGCGTCAGGGTGCAGCAAGCGCAGCAGCATCGCGAGGTGAGACGTTTGTTTTCCGCAAAATGGAATGACTTCGCAGGGTGGGCAAAGGCGCAAACGCGCCGTGCCGGCCAATTTCCTCGAACAACGAATGTGGTGGGTACGCTTCGCTTGGCCCACCCTACGATACTCATCGCAGCAGCGCTTCTCGCGACCTGTCACGACACAGCCTTTGCCGCTGCCTGCCAGTTCGAACCGCAGGGCGAAGGACGCGTCGCCGACATCGTCGATGCGCGCAGCTTGCGTCTCGATGACGGGCGCGAGGCGCGCCTCCTCGGCATCGAGCCGACTGCAACGACGAAGCAGGCGCTGGCCGCGATGCTCGCCGGCCGCGACGTTCGCCTGCGCGGCGCCGATGACACGCCGGACCGCTATGGCCGTCAGCCAGCGCTGGTTTTCGTCGGCGAGAGCGACACCTCCGTACAGGCCCTCCTGTTGTCCCAGGGTGATGCAATCCTCTCCGCCGAGATCGCAGACAAGGACTGCGCGGCAGCCCTGATGGCGGCAGAGGCCGAGGCGCGTCGCGAAAAAAAGGGCAGCTGGGCTGACCCATTGGTCATAAAAAACGCGGAAAGTCCGGACGATATTTTGACCGGGATCGGGCGCTTCGTAGTGGTCGAGGGTAAAGTCCTCTCCGTCCGGCAAGCTGGGGCAACGACTTACCTCAACTTCGGCCGGAACTGGACACGCGGCTTTGCTGTGACTATTTCAAGGCGCATGGTTCCGGCCTTCGAGAGCGCCGGGATCGTTCTCAAGTCCCTGGAAAATCGAAAGATTCGAGTCCGGGGTTGGGTCGAGGGAAATGTTGGGCCGCGGATTGACGCGCTCCGGGTGGGACAGATCGAATTGCTGGGCACGAACTAGCCGGGGTAAGGCCTTAAGGCCAGGCACGGGTTAAGCGACGTGGATGGGGTTTTGGGACGCGGAACAGAGGTGAGCCGCCGCCTTCGGGCTGCGCCGGCTGCGCTTTGCCTCGGTCTATCTTTTGGCCTCGGGACGCTGCTCTCGGGCTGCGGCGACATGGGCCGGTTCCAGACCGCGGCCCCGCCGGTCGTCGCACCGCCCAAGCCGAAGCCCGCGGTGGCGCAGACGCCGGCCACGGAGAAGGAACACGAGCGCATCCTTGCCAGCTATGGTGGGGCCTACGACTGTCTCTTATACACATAGCCATGAGATGGCGCATGTGCTGTCCAAGCACGCCGCGATGCGCGAGGACCAGGCGCGCCAAGCTGCGATCGTCACCCGCGTCGTCACCGACATGAGCAACGATCCCGAGCTCACCGCGCTCGCGCTCGCCAAGACCAAGCTCACCATGGCGAGCTTTTCGCGCAACCAGGAATTCGAGGCTGACGGCATCGGCGTCGGCATCTCGGCGCGGGCGCATTTCGATCCCTATGGCGCGGCGCGCTTCCTCTCGGCGATGGAGCGCAACGCCGAGCTGAAGGCCGGCAAGAACGCGCTCGATCCGCGCGCGCAGGACTTTACCTCCTCGCATCCGGCTACCCCCGAGCGCGTACAGAACGCCCAGTCGATCGCGCGGCAATATGCAGCGCCGGAGGGCGCCGAGCGCGACCGCGAGGCCTATCTCGGCGCGATCGACAACATCGTCTATGGCGAGGACCCGAGCGAAGGCTTTGTTCGTGGCCGCCGTTTCCTGCACCCCAAGCTCGGCTTCACCTTCCAGGCGCCCGACAACTTCACGCTCGACAACACCGCGCAGGCGGTGATCGGCGTGCGCGAGGGCGGCTCACAGGCGATGCGCTTCGACGTCGTGCGGGTGCCGGCCGAGCAGACGCTCGGCGACTATCTCAATTCCGGATGGATGGAAGGCGTCGACAAATCCTCGACCGAGGACATCACCATCAACGGCTTCCCGGCTGCCGCCGTGACCGCCAAGGGCGACCAGTGGCAGTTCAAGGTCTACGCGCTGCGCTTCGGCAGCGACGTCTACCGCTTCATCTTCGCGAGCCGGCAGAAGACCACCGAGAGCGAGCGCAACGCGCGCGAGACGGTGAACTCATTCCGCCGCCTGACGCTCGAGGAAATCCAGGCCGCGCGTCCCTTGCGCATCAAGGTGATCACCGTGCAGCCCGGCGACACCGTAGAATCGCTCGCTCACCGCATGGCCGGCGTCGATCACCCGACCGAGCGCTTCCGCGTGCTCAACGGCCTCGACGCCCACGCGCAGGTGAAAGTGCGCGACCGCGTGAAGATCGTGGTGGATTGAGCTCTCGTAGGGTGGGCAAAGCGCAAGCCTGCCCACCACTTATGTCGCACATCGTGGATAGATGGTGGGCACGGCGCAAGAGCGCCTTTGCCCACCCTACGCACTGGAGTTGGTGCGGCTGCCAAGCAGCTGACTAGTTGCCCGCATCCATATCGCCGCGTTCGCGCTGGCCGCTGAGCCAGAGCGCCATCAGCGTCCACAATGCGCCGGAGAGCAGATAGGCACCCGAGGCAATGACGCCGAGATTGGTGGCGAGCAGGAGCGCGGCGAGTGGCGCAAAACCGGCGCCGAACAGCCAGGCCATGTCGGAGGTGAGCGCCGAGGCCGTGTAGCGGTACATCTGCTTGAAGTTGGAGGCGATCGCGCCGGAGGACTGGCCGAAGGACAGCCCAAGCAGGATGAAACCGAGCACCATGTAGATGGTCTCGCCGAACGCGCCGGCATCGAGCAGTTGCGGGGCAAAGCCGCTATAGACCGCGATCGCGATCGCCGAGCCCATCAGCAGCGACTTGCGGCCGACGCGATCGGCGATGATGCCGGAGGCCACGATCGCCGCGACACCGAAGGCGGCGCCGACGATCTCGATCATCAGGAACCTGACCGGGCTTTCATGGGTGAACAGAAATACCCAGGATAGCGGAAACACCGTGACCATGTGGAACAGCGCGAAGCTCGCGAGCGGCGCGAAGGCGCCAAGCATGATGTTGTGGCCTTCGCGCGCGACGGTGTCGGAGATGCGTGAGGGCTGCAGTTCGCGGGTCTCGAACAACGAGGCATATTCCTCCGTCGCGACCATGCGCAGGCGGGCGAACAGCGCCACGACGTTGATGGCGAAGGCGACGAAGAATGGATAGCGCCAGCCCCAGTCGAAGAAATCGTCGGCCGAGAGATTGCCCGCAAAATACGCAAACAGCGCGCTCGCCACGATCAGCCCGAGCGGCGCGCCGAGCTGCGGCACCATGGCGTACCAGCCTCGCTTGTTCGGCGGCGCGTTGAGCGCGAGCAGCGAGGCGAGCCCGTCCCACGCGCCACCCCAGGCGAGACCCTGGGCTGCCCGCGCCAGCGCCAAGAGCCAGATCGCAGCCGCACCGATGTCGCTGTAGCCGGGCAGGAACGCAATCGCCACGGTCGCGGTGCCCAAAAGGAACAGCGCGGCGACCAGTTTTGCGGTCTTGCCGTATTCGCGGTCGATCGTCATGAAAATGACGGTGCCGAGTGGCCGCGTCATGAAGGCGAGCGCGAAGATGGCGAAGGAATAAAGCGTGCCGGTCAGTTCGGTGGCGAACGGAAAGACCAGACGCGGAAACACGATCACCGAGGCGATCGCATAGACGAAGAAGTCGAAGAATTCCGACGTGCGCCCGATAATGACGCCGATGGCGATCTCGCCGGGATTGGCATGGTCATGGCCGTGCTCGCCGGGGTGGATGCCTGCCATTGCGGGGGTCTGTGCGGTCGCCATTCCTGCGCTCTTAACGTCCTGAAAACCAAAGCCGACCACCCCGCGGTCGCCGGGCAGCCTGCCCCTGTCTGGCGCAACCTCCCGCACTGCAACATTGGACAAATTGTCCAATGTCCCAATTGGTGCGCCGCAGCTACGCCTTGGCTGGACTACGAAATTTCCAACAAAAGGCCTACCCGTGTCCCGTTTACGGTTGATCCTCAGGATCTTCGCGCTACTACCTTTGGCTGCCGCACTCTCTGGCTGCGACTTTGTGGTGCTGGCGCCAGCCGGCGATGTCGCGGCCCAGCAACGCGACCTCGTCATCATCTCCACCGTGCTCATGCTGCTGATCGTCGTGCCCGTGATGGCGCTGACGGTGCTGTTCGCCTGGCGCTACCGCCAGTCCAACAAGTCCGCCCGCTACGAGCCGGAATGGGACCACTCGACGAAGCTCGAGCTCGTAATCTGGTCGACGCCACTGCTGATCATCATCTGCCTGGGCGCGCTGACCTGGATGGGAACGCATCTGCTCGACCCCTACCGCTCCCTCGATCGCATCGCCGCCAATCAGCGAGTCGATGAGGCGACGGTGCCACTCGAGGTCGATGTCGTCGCCCTCGATTGGAAGTGGCTCTTCATCTATCGCGACTACGGCATCGCCACCGTCAATGAGTTGGCTGCTCCCGTCGATCGCCCGATCGATTTCCGCATCACCGCTTCGACGGTGATGAACTCGTTCTACATCCCCGCGCTCGCCGGCCAGATCTATGCGATGCCGGGTATGGAGACCAAGCTGCACGCGGTGGTCAACCACGCCGGCACCTACAGGGGCTTTTCGGCAAACTACTCCGGCGCCGGCTTCTCCGGCATGCACTTCGCCTTCCACGGCCTCGACGACAAGGGCTTTGGCGAGTGGATCGCGAAGGCCAAAGCTGCCGGCGGATCGCTCGGCCGTAGCGAGTATCTCCAGCTCGAGAAGCCGAGCCAGAACGAGCCGGTGCGCCGCTACGCCAGCGTCGATGCCGATCTCTACCGCCTCATCCTCAACATGTGTGTCGAGCCCGGCAAGATGTGCATGAGCGAGATGATGGCAATCGACGCCAAGGGCGGCGCCGGCCATGAAGGGCTGAACAACACCCAGCCGCTTGCCTACGACAAATATGCCCGCCGCGGTACCGCCTTCGGTCCCGAGCCGAGCTTCGTGGCCAGCACCTGCACGCCTGACGCACCGCAGGGACAGACGAGCGCCGCGATCAAGACCCGCGCCGACACCACGCCGCTGCTCGGCGCCGGATTGAAGCGGCCAACCCTCACGCCGCTCAAGTCGACGTCCTTCTTCCTCGGACATCGTCCGAAGTCAGACTCCTAAAGAGATCCAGCATGTCTCCTGATCTTCTCAAGCTCATCTTCGGCCGTCTCGGCATCGATTCGCTGCCGTTCCACGAGCCGATCCTGGTCGGCACCTTCATCGCTGTCGCGCTCGGCGGCATCACGCTGTTCGCCGGCGTCACCTATTTCCGCCTCTGGGGCTATCTGTGGCGCGAGTGGTTCACCACCGTGGACCACAAGCGCATCGGCATCATGTACATGATCCTCGGCATCGTGATGCTGCTGCGTGGCTTCGCCGACGCCTTGATGATGCGCGCGCAACAGGCGCTCGCGTTCGGCGGCTCGGAAGGCTTCCTCCCCGCCCATCACTACGACCAGGTCTTCACCGCCCATGGCGTGATCATGATCTTCTTCGTGGCGATGCCGCTGGTCACGGGCCTGATGAACTATGTCGTGCCGCTCCAGATCGGCGCGCGCGACGTGTCATTCCCGTTCCTGAACAATTTCAGCTTCTGGATGACGGTCGGCGGCGCAGTGCTGGTGATGGCCTCGCTGTTCATCGGCGAATTCGCCCGCACCGGCTGGCTCGCTTATCCGCCGCTCTCGAACATCGGCTACAGTCCCGATGTCGGCGTCGACTATTACATATGGGCACTGCAGGTCGCCGGCGTCGGCACGACATTATCCGGCATCAACCTGATCTGCACCATCGTCAAGCTGCGGGCCCCCGGCATGAGCATGATGCGGATGCCGGTGTTCACCTGGACGTCGCTCTGCACCAACGTCCTGATCGTCGCCTCCTTCCCCGTTCTGACCGTCGTGCTCGCGCTGCTCTCGCTCGATCGCTACATCGGCACCAACTTCTTCACGAACGATTTCGGCGGCAGCCCGATGATGTACGTGAACCTGATCTGGATCTGGGGCCATCCCGAGGTCTACATCCTGGTCCTGCCCGCCTTCGGCGTCTTCTCCGAAGTCACCTCGACCTTCTCCGGCAAGCGGCTGTTCGGCTACACCTCGATGGTTTACGCCACCGTGGTCATCACCATCCTGTCGTACCTGGTCTGGCTGCACCACTTCTTCACGATGGGATCGGGCGCCAGCGTCAACTCGTTCTTCGGCATCACCACGATGATCATCTCGATCCCGACGGGCGCGAAGATGTTCAACTGGCTGTTCACGATGTATCGCGGCCGCATTCGCTACGAGCTGCCGATGCTGTGGACGATCGCCTTCATGCTGACCTTCGTGCTCGGCGGCATGACCGGCGTGCTGCTCGCCGTTCCCCCGGCCGACTTCGTCCTGCACAACAGCCTGTTCCTGATCGCGCACTTCCATAACGTGATCATCGGTGGCGTCGTGTTCGGCGCATTCGCCGGCATCAACTACTGGTTCCCGAAGGCATTCGGCTTCAAGCTCGATCCGTTCTGGGGCAAGCTTTCGTTCTGGTTCTGGGTCACCGGCTTCTACCTCGCCTTCATGCCGCTCTACGTTCTCGGCCTGATGGGCGTGACCCGCCGCTTGCGCGTGTTCGACGATCCTTCGCTCCAGATCTGGTTCGTCATCGCCGCGATCGGCGCCGGCCTCGTCTTCCTCGGCATCCTCAGCATGCTGATGCAGTTCGCGGTCAGCTTCCTCAAGCGCGAGCAGCTCAAGGACGTCACCGGCGATCCCTGGGACGCGCGCACGCTGGAATGGGCGACCTCCTCACCCCCGCCGGACTACAATTTCGCCTTCACCCCCGTCGTTCACGACAATGACGCGTGGTGGGACATGAAGAAGCGCGGCTACCGGCGTCCGCTCACCGGGTTCAAGCCGATCCACATGCCCAGCAGCACCGGCACGGGCATCATCCTCGCCGGCTTCGCCACCGCGATGGGATTCGGCCTGATCTGGTACATCTGGTGGCTGGCCGCCGCGAGCTTCATCGCGATGCTCGCCGTCGGTATCGGTCACACCTTCAACTACCACCGCGACTTCGACATTCCGGCCGATGAGGTCGTCCGGACCGAAGAAGCGCGCACCCAACTGCTCGCCGGAGCCAAGTAAATGACGATCGCTGTAAAACCCGACCAGTCGGGCGAGCCGCTGTTCTACCTCGCTGACGAGCACCCGCATCCGGAAGGATACAGCACCTCGCTCGGCTTCTGGATCTATCTGATGAGCGACTGTCTCATCTTTGCGATCCTGTTCGCGACCTTCGGCGTGCTCGGCGGCAACTACGCCGCCGGCCCCGCGCCGAAGGATCTGTTCGACCTGTCGCTGGTCGCGGTCAACACCTCGATGCTGCTGCTGTCGTCGATCACCTACGGTTTTGCGATGCTGACGATGCAGCAGAACAAGATCGGCCAGACGCAGATGTGGCTCCTGATCACCGGCCTGTTCGGCGCCGCCTTCATCGGCATCGAGCTTACCGAGTTCGCCCACATGATCCACGAGGGCGCAACCCCGCAACGCAGCGCCTTCCTGTCGGCCTTCTTCACCCTGGTCGGCACCCACGGCCTGCACGTTACCTGCGGCCTGATCTGGCTGGTGACGCTGATGGTGCAGGTCTGGAAGTTCGGCCTGATCGAGGCCAACCGCCGCCGGCTGATGTGCCTGTCGATGTTCTGGCACTTCCTCGACGTGGTCTGGATCGGTGTCTTCACCTTCGTCTATCTCCTTGGAGTTCTGCGATGAGCACCGACACTCACGCCGCACATGCGGCCGATCATCATCACGATGCGCATGCGCACGGCTCGCTCTCGACCTATCTCCTGGGCTTCGTGCTCTCGGTCGTGCTCACCGCCATTCCGTTCTGGCTCGTCATGGGCGGAGCGATTCCCAACAAGCACGTCACCGCGCTCGTGATCATGGCTTTCGCTATGGTCCAGATCGTCGTGCACATGATCTACTTCCTGCACATGAACACCAAGGTCGAGGGCGGCTGGAGCATGATGGCGATGATCTTCACCATCGTCATGGTCGTGATCGCGCTGTCCGGCTCGCTGTGGGTGATGAACCACCTCAACGGCAACATGATGCCGGTCCACCAGATGAGCGGGATGAATTGATCGCATCCGTGAGACATGACGAACGGAAAACGCGCAGCCGCACCAGGGCTGCGCGCCCGTCTTTGTGGCTCACGACGCTCTCCCTCCTCGCCATCGCCATCCTGATTGGCCTCGGCGTCTGGCAGATCGAACGGCTCGCCTGGAAGCTGGCGCTGATCGACCGCGTAGAGACGCGCGTTCATGCCGCGCCGACCATGTTGCCGCCGCCCGCGGCCTGGTCCGCGGTCACTGCCGCGACCGACGAATACCGCCACGTCAGCGTCGCCGGCCGCCTGCTGAATGACCGGGAGACGCTGGTCAAAGCCGTGACCGAGGAAGGCGCCGGCTTCTGGGTGCTGACGCCGCTTCGGCGCGACGACGGCAGGCTCGTCCTGATCAATCGCGGCTTCGTGCCGGCGGACAAGCGTGATCCCGCGACGCGCGCAGACAGCAGTGCGCCCCATACGATCGAGATCGATGGCCTGCTGCGCATGACCGAGCCGAAGGGAGGCTTCCTGCGCGACAACGATCCCGCGCATGACCGCTGGTACTCCCGCGACGTCGCGGCAATCGCCGCCGCGCGCGACTTGGGCGATGTCGCGCCCTTCTTCATCGACGCCGACGCGGTCCCCAACGCCAGCGTCTATCCGATCGGCGGATTGACCGTGGTCCGCTTTCGCAATAACCACCTGATTTACGCGCTGACATGGTTTGCGCTGGCCTTTATGCTGGCCGGCAAACTTTACGTCACATTCGGCGGCGGACCATTCCGTCGCGGGCGCGTTGTCCACGAAAGGGTCGGCGAGACCGCCGCCCACGGGACGGGATCAGATGCTGGAACGATCGTCGGGCCGACCTGAGAAGGAACAGCTCTCTCTCGGACATGATGCGGCTGCGCTTCCCGCGCAGGCGGACGGCCGCACCGAGCTGACCGCGGCGTCGCTGCCCGCGCCGACCGACGACGAGACCAACCGCAAGAACATGGCGCTGCTGATCCAGCTGCGCTGGACCGCAGTCGTCGGCCAGATCGTCACGATCGGGGCGGCGCATTTCGGACTCGGCATCGAGCTGCCGCTTACGCGGATGGGCGCGGTGATCTCCGCGCTCGTGCTGCTCAACATTTCGAGCCTGGTCTGGGTGCGCCATCGCGCAGCGATCACCAACAACGAGCTGCTGGTCGCGCTGATGCTGGACGTCGCAGCGCTCACCGCCCAGCTTTACCTCAGCGGTGGCGCCACCAATCCTTTCACCTCACTGTTCCTGTTGCAGGTAACGCTTGGTGCGGTGCTGCTCGATGCTCGCTCGACCTGGTCGCTGGTGGCGCTGACCTGCGCCGCGTTCGTCTGGCTGACGGTCGCCTACCGGCCGCTGGACCTGCCGCACAACCCCCTGAGCAACACCTACAGCCTGACCGTCGTCGGCATGCTCTTCGGCTTCGCGCTCAACGCGGTGCTGCTGGTGGTGTTCGTGACCCGCATCAACAGGAACCTGCGCGAGCGCGATGCCCATCTGGCGGCGCTGCGCCAGCATGCCGCCGAGGAAGATCACATCGTTCGCATGGGCCTGCTCGCCTCCGGCGCCGCGCACGAGCTCGGCACCCCGCTCGCCTCGCTCTCGGTCATCCTCAACGACTGGCGCCGCATGCCGGATCTCGCAGACGACCGTGAGCTCGCCGAGGATCTCGCTGAGATGGAGACCTCGCTGCAACGCTGCAAGTCGATCGTGACGGGCATCCTGGTCTCGGCCGGCGAAGCCCGCGGCGAGGACTCGGCGCCGACGACGGTGGCCGCGTTCCTGACCGCGCTGGTCGAGGAATGGCGCAACGCGCGCTCGGCGCGCACGCTCTATTTCACCAACACCTTCGGCGAGGACGTTGCGATCGTCTCCGACATCGCGCTGAAGCAGGTGATCTTCAACGTGCTCGACAACGCCTACGAGGTCTCGCGCGACTGGGTCGAGCTCCTGGCCGAGCGCGAGGACGACAAGCTCGTGCTGTCGATCAGCGACCGCGGCCCGGGCTTTGCGCCGGAGATGCTGGCGCAACTCGGAAAACCCTACCAGTCGAGCAAGGGCCGCGCCGGCGGTGGGCTCGGCCTGTTCCTGGTGGTCAACGTCGTGCGCAAGCTCGGGGGCGTGGTGACCGCGGAGAACCACAGGAAGCGCGGCGCCACCGTTCGGCTCGTGCTACCGCTCTCCATGCTCGCCATCGGAGGCGGTTTTGACGCCTGAGCAGTCCCTGATCATCGTCGAGGACGACGCCGGCTTTGCGCGCACGCTTAAACGCTCGTTCGAGCGCCGCGGCTATTCGGTCGTGATCGCGGCCTCGATCGAAGAGGTCCGGAAGGAGCTCGAGGACAAATCATTCGGTCGCGCCGTCGTCGATCTCAAGCTCGGCGGCGCTTCGGGGCTGGCCTGCGTCGAACTCCTGCACACCCATGATCCCGACATGCTGATCGTGGTGCTCACGGGGTTTGCCAGCATCGCCACCGCGGTGGAGGCGATCAAGCTTGGAGCCTGCCACTATCTCGCAAAGCCCTCCAACACCGATGACATCGAGGCCGCGTTCCAGAAAGCCGAAGGCAATGCCGAGGTCGCGCTGGATAGCCGGCCTACCTCGATCAAGACTCTGGAGTGGGAACGCATCCACCAGACGCTGATCGAAACGGATTTCAACATCTCGGAAGCCGCACGCCGGCTCGGCATGCACCGCCGCACGCTGGCACGAAAGCTCGAGAAACGGCCGGTGAAGTGAGCTGACCCTGCCTCGCCGTCATCGTAGGGTGGGTTAGCGAAGCGTAACCCACCACTGTTCATCTTCGCAGAAGGGGAAGAGGTGGGTTACGCTTCGCTAACCCACCCTACGCGGCTGTTGACGTAGGTCGACGGCTGCGAAGGCCCACGCGAGGAGACTGCCCCGTGACCACGCTTGTCGAGCGCCTTGACCTGTCTGCCGTATTGCCGCGTGCGCGCGATCGGCGCGAGACCGAAACCGTCGAGTTTGCACAGGCCGCGCTCGCAGCGGCCAAGCAGGAGGGTCTGCAGCTGGCGGTGCGGGCGCGCTACTTCGCGCTCGCGGTGATCGCTTGCCTGCTCATATACATCAATCCGGTATGGGACCAACTCTACTATGTGGCGCTGCTCGGCGTGTTCGCACTGATTGGCTGGGCGCAGGTCAGGGTTGGCCGGGTCGGCGTGTCGCGGCTGGAACTGGCGCTGCTGTTCTGCGACCTCGCGCTGCTGACGTTCGTGCTCCTGGGGCCAAATCCTTTCGGCTCCGGGCATTGGCCGGCAGCGATGCAACTCCATTTGGGTAACTTCATCTATTTCTTCGTGTTGCTGTCGGGCGCGACGCTGGCCTATTCGTGGCGGACCGTCATCGCCGTTGGCACCTGGACCGCGGCGCTTTGGATCATCGGCGTTGCCTGGGTGTGGTGGCAGCCCGACCCCGATCCCGCGCGGACCGCCCGCATAGCCGCCGCGATCGGCGGTGATCACCGGATGTTTCAGCTGATCTCGCCCAACTCGATCGAGCTCGCGACGCGTATCCAGGAGATCGTCGTGTTCATGATCGTCGCAGTGACGCTCGCCCTGGCGGTGCGTCGCAGCAATGATCTCCTGATCCGTCACGCCGCCGTCGAGCGCGAACGCGGCAATCTCGCGCGCTATTTCTCGCCGAACGTGGTCGACGAGCTGTCGCGGCACGACGAGCCGTTGAGGCAGGTGCGTACGCAAAACGTCGCGGTGCTGTTCGTCGACATCGTCGGCTTCACGGCCTTTGCCGACGCGCGCACGCCGGAAGACGTCGTACGCACCTTGCGCGAATTCCATGCGCTGATGGAGCAGGAGGTGTTCCGTCACAGCGGCACGCTGGACAAGTATCTCGGCGACGGGTTGATGGCGACCTTCGGCACGCCCTTTGTCGGCAGGCTTGATGCCATCAACGCGCTACGCTGCGCACAGGCGATGATGGCGGCCGCGGATCGCTGGAACGAGCAGCGCAAGGCGGCTGGCGAGCCACCGATCCGCGTCAGCTTTGGCCTGCATTACGGCCCCGTCGTGCTCGGCGATATCGGACTGACTTGTCTCGAGTTTGCGGTGATCGGCTCGACCGTGAACGCGGCGAGCCGACTCGAATCCTTGACGCGCACGCTCGGCTGCGCGCTGGTGGCGAGCGACGATCTCGTCAGGCGCGCCAGGATCGAGCTCGGCGAGGCCGAAGCGGCGTTTCGTCCGCTGATAGAACAGACCCCGCAGACTGTCCGCGGCCTCGAGCAGCCGATCGCGATCTGGACGCAGGCGCGTGCCGCTTCAGGCACGGACGTCGTAGCATAGCGGCGGCGGCGTCAATGCGATCTTCTTGACTGAGCCCGCACGCCACTCGGCGACTCGCCAAATCGCGAGTGAAACGATCGATTGAAATAGGAGATATCGGAAAAGCCGACTTCCAATGCGATCTCGGAAATCAATCTCGGGCTCGCGGCCGCCTCCGTGAGAAGCGAGAACGCTCGTTGCAGGCGCAACTCATTCACCTGAGCGGTAAACGATGATCCCGAGGTTTCAAGCAGCCGTTGCAGATAGCGCGGAGAGACGCCTTGGCTATGCGCGACCGTTTCCAGATTGAGTTCCGGGTCGTCAAAATGAGCAGCGATGTAGTCCAATACGGCGGCCAACCGGGTCGCCACCACCGCGCTGGCGTTGCTCTCGCTCGGCAGGCGATTATCGCTCAGCATCATTGCCGCAAGATCATGAACATGCGTCACCACCAGGCTACGCAGATCGGACGTGGCCAGGCGAAGCTCGTCCCATAGCGGACGCATATAGCTTCTGATGAGCCGCAGGGTGGTCTGCTCGCGCGGGATGGGCTGCATCGTCGGCTCATCGATATTGCTCAGGCGCGACGCAAGCTCGGCCCGCGGGATCACCAGAGCGAAGTAGCTTCCTTCTGCAAAGCTCGCGCTCCCGGTACTCCTGTGATGCACTGCGACTGCGTCGCCCGTGCGCAGCGTCACTTCCCGGCCCCGCTGAGATACGACACAGTCTTTCGTCATGTTTATGATGAGGGCAATGGATCCATCAGCATCCGCCGCATCGCTGGTGCGACGAAACCGAAGCGGCGATGACGTGGAAGAGAACGCATTCAGCCCCGGCAGGGTACGCAACGTCGACCGGGCGTGGAATGGAATATCCGACAACGGCTCGATATCGACCCGAAGAATCTTGTCGCCGAATTCCTGGCGCCACATGGACAGGCGCTCTCGCTGGGGAAACTTGTCAGTCGAAAGTCGAAATGTTGCGAGTTCAGGCAAGCATTCCGACGTCTGGTGCTTTCCTGTTTCACTCATGAACTTCGACCTCAGACTCGCCTCGAGACCTCGCTAGGCAAGAGCGGGGTCCAGACGTTAGACGCTGAAAAAACCCGTTGTCGCACGCACCGGCTGGTACTCCACTCCGGAAGAGCGTCGAGGCATCTGCTGACTGACTCGATCACTCCTTCGATCAGGACACAGTCGGCAACTGATTCAGCCGAACCACAATCCGAGCGTGTTGACAATTCACGTACCCAGGTTCGGTGCTGCCGTTCGCAATTGACCAAGAAGATCTGCCGTTCGTTCGCTAGAGTGGCAAGTTATGGAGTGCAGGAAAATAGCATATTTCAATTTATCGTGGCGGGATGTGAGCTGGTTCACTCTTCGCGGATAGCCGATGGAAGGAGATTGCCATGAAGAAGATGTTCTTGATGGTTGCGATTGCGCCGGCGATGGTAGTCGGCTTCTCAGCGGGGGCAGCAGAACTTCCAAGCTTTGAACTCATGGGCTTTCCGATCACTTGGCACCAGGTTGCTGTGATGGGGGCATCCGGGGTCCAGGAGCAGTCTCCCGCTCCGACGCTGGAATTTGCTGGCATGCCCGCTTCTCCCCATCAGATCGCCGTACTGACTCCACGTCAGAACATGATCGCGCTGCAAAAGGGGCCGAAACTGACCACGATCGGGTTCTCTTCGCGCTAGCAGCGCGGCCTGTGAGATCCCGATCCCGCTACCAGTCTCAACTTTACCGATGCCATTTTGACGCAAGCATGATTTCAGGAGCCGCCTCGGGCATTCTTCTATCCGGGGCGGCGGCGACGGAGCCCGGTGTGCCATTTCGCCACACAGTGACAGGTTACCTCCGTCTGCGCGATCAAGTTGGACCCGCGCGCGTCGTCTGAGCCCATGCATGCAAGTACAACCCGAACGAGGACCTCCCATGCGCAAGTATGTCTGGCTCCTGAGGGTGCTGATCGCAGGCGCTATCGCCGGAGGCGACTTCGCCAGTACGGCCGTCGGCAATCTCGGATATCAATTGGCCGACAAGGACGCCTTGCCCGCCGTTGATGCCGAGCTCGCCATTGCCGTTGACGTCTCCTATTCGATGGATGAGGACGAACTTCGTGTCCAACGCGAGGGTTATGCGCAGGCCGTCACCTCCGAGGAATTTCTCGAGGCGCTCAAGGCCGGGCCGACCAAGAGGTTGGCCATCACCTATTTTGAGTGGTCCGCATTGGATGATCAGAAGATCATCGTGCCCTGGAGGCTCATCGACGGCCCGGAGTCCGCAGATGCGCTGGCCGCCGAGATCATGCGAACGCCGGTTCGCCGGGGATCCCGCACGTCGATTTCCGGTGCGATCCAGTTTGCAATACCGCTGTTTGACCAAAATCAGTATCGCGGGCTGCGACGCGTGATCGATATTTCCGGTGATGGTGCGAACAACGAGGGCCCCCCTGTTACCCAGGCGCGGAATGCGGCGCTGGCGAAGGGCATCACCATCAACGGCCTGCCGATCATGATGAAGCGAACGACCGTCTCGATGATGGACATCGATAACCTTGATATCTACTACGAGGATTGCGTGATCGGAGGCCCAGGCTCGTTCATGCTGGCAATCAGGGAGCGCGAGAGATTCAAGGAGGCAATCCGGACCAAGCTCACGCTGGAGGTCGCCGGCCGAACGCCGGCGTACCGGATCGTCCCGGTGGCCGAAGAAGGGCCGAGGATATCCTGTGGCATTGGCGAGGACATCTGGGAGAGACGAAGCCGATGGTGAGCATCGGCAACGGCTCTTTCTGGTTAAGAGCAGGCCTCAGCTGCGATCAACGCTCATAGCCGCGGCAAACAGGTGGCGAATGGGCGAGTGAGGGAGACCTATCGGCTCGACGCGCCCGATCGCAGGAAAGAAACTATTCTTGCCCTGTCGTCGGCAGATGCAAGTCCACCAAATGGCTTCATGCTGTTGCCCGGCACCAGATCATCCGGATCAGCGATGAAGCGCTCGAGCTTTTCTTCGTCCCACACGAAGTCGGCGCTCTTCATCGCGCTGGAGTAGTTGTAATCCGGCAGCGAGCCGGCCTTCCTTCCGAGGATCCTGTACAGATGCGGGCCCAGGCGATTGTCGCCGTCCTTGATCGTATGGCAGGTCCGACATGAATTGTTGAACGCACGTTGTCCTGAGGCGGTATCGACGCTTTGTCGTGCCGGCTGCTGTGCATGGGAGGGCGAATGCAGCATGTACGCGCCCCCGCTGAGGGCCAGGAGTGCGCCCACCAAACCGATGCGCTGCACACACGCGTCTCGCCACCGGCTGGATTTCGACAAGGCAAGGCGTGCCAGGAGTTGCGGCTGCTTCATTTGATCACCTCGCCGGCGCAGCGATTGTGCGGCTCAGGGCGGCTTCGAAGTCCCGTATCTCACCGCCATCTTGCAAGTGGCGGAGCGGGGCCGGAATTCAAATGAAATTGTCTGCCAGGGCCGTTTCGCTACCTCGTTCCATACGCGCGGTCACCGGCATCGCCGAGGCCCGGCACGATGTAGCCGTGCTCGTCAAGCCCTTCGTCGACGGCCGCCGTCCAGATCGGCACGTCCGGGTGCAGGCCGCGAATCCGCTCGAGGCCTTCGGGTGCGGCGATCAGGCAGGCCAGGCGGATATCCTTCGCGCCCCGCTCCTTCAACCGGTCGACTGCGGCTACCGCCGTGTTGGCGGTTGCGACCACCGGCGTCACCACGATCGCGAGCCGCTCGCCGAGGTCCGACGGCGACTTGAAGAAATATTCGACGGCCGCGAAGCTGTGCGGTTCGCGGTAGAGTCCGATATGGGCGACGCGCGCAGTCGGGACCAGATCCATCATGCCGTCGACGAACGTCGTGCCGGCGCGCAGGACCGGAACGAACACCAGCTTCTTGCCGGCGATCTTTGCCGACTGCATGCGCGCGAGCGGCGTATCGACGACGACCTCGGCGAGCGGAAGATCGCGCGTGACTTCGTAGCACAGGAGCATGCCGATCTCCTTGACCAGCTCGCGAAAGGATTTCGTCGAGATGGACTTGTCCCGCACCAGCGTCAGCTTGTGCTGGACCAGCGGATGATCGACGATCGTGACGCCTTCCATGACGTGATGCTCCTGAAATTATCGGCGCGCATTGCGACAGGTTCGGCCCATGCGCTAGAAAACCGTGCCGTCGCTGATCACCTTGAGTGGCGGCGCGCCATCGGGACGGCGCGCGAAGGCAATGGCGCGGCCCGCGGCCCAGGTGCCGCCTTCCAGAATGCTGGCGAGAGGCAATGACCCCGGCGGGCGGCCGAGTTTTGCGCGGACGTGGCCTGCGAGCCGGTCGAGCAGCGCGACCGTCAGCGCGCGCCACTCCACGACGAGCAGCGAATCCACCGCGTGCGCACGTTCGGCGTCGGCGTCGTCGCGCAGACGGAGCACCTCATGATCGACGAACAGGCCGCCGTTGCGGTATTCGGCAAGCCCGGTGAGGCCATCGATGTCGGTCACGTCAAGGCCTGCGCGCTGCAAGGGTTCGATCAGCGAATAGCTCAGCCACTGTGACAGCTTGTGCAGGGGCACGAGACCGGTCGTCGCGTCATCGGTCTTGATCGCGGGGTGACGCCAGCAATCGCCGAGCGGAATGCCGGCAAGCTCCAGTCGCGACGGCCAGATCGATCCGAGCTGGTTCAGCACTTCGGCGAGAATGACCGGTGCGGCGATTGAGCCGCTCGCGGCCCTTGCCGCGAGATGATCGAACAAGCCGCCCGGACGCGGCCGATCACGTGTACCGAAGACCTGCGGGCGTGACGCCACCAACTGCCCCAAGCGCCGCAACAAATCCGTGCGTCCCTCAAGGCCCAGCAGCGGATTGCTGTCCGTGACCTGAAAGCCAGACTCGAGCCGCGCAAATGGGAGTTGCGAGATCACATCCGCATCGACGCGGAAGGGAGAGGGCGGGTCACCGGAAAACGCCCCGCCCGCGAACATGTCGAGGCTTGCCAGCGCAAGCCCCTCCGAGCGGCTGATCGCCCGCCCCGTCGTCGCGTCGCGATAGCGCCATGCAGCGCCAGCGCCCGCATCCAGCAGCACGCTGACGATGGCAAGATCGAATTCAGCACGCGCCCGCGCGGCGCGATCCGGCCAGGACACGGTGTCAGCAAGGCGCGACCAACGGTCGGCGCCACCGAGGACGAAGTGCCGCCACCGCGCGTGAAAGGGAATATCCAGTGCAGGATAGGACCGTCGCGTGACAGCGAGCACGGCATCCACGACCGCGTCCATGCGATCGAGATGAACCGTGAAATGCGTCAGTCCGTCGCTCAGGCCGATCTCGAGCATCTGCGTCGCGCGCGCGCGGACCACTTCCGCTGAAAGCAGCGATCGGGCCTCTCGTTCTGTGGCCGCCGCCATCACGTAACTCAATATTTCTCCAGCGAGCGTCCGACCGTGTCGGTCAAATCCTTCGCCGTTGGGATCTCTTCGGCGTAATATCCAGCCGCCTTCTTGGCGGCGATCTCGACATGCGCATCCGCCGGAATGAGCTCCAGCGGAATCGGCACGCGCTCGACGATATCGATGCCCTGCCCCGTGAGCGCGTCATATTTCATGTCGCTCATCGACAGGAAGCGATCTATGCGCTTCAAGCCGAGCCAGTGGATCGTGTCGGGCATCAGTTGCTGGAAGCGTGCGTCCTGCACGCCGGCCACGCATTCGGTCCGTTCGAAATAGGCGGCGGCTGCGTCGCCGTCCTCCTGGCGCTTGCGCGCGTTGTAGACCAGGAATTTCGTGACCTCGCCGAGCGCGCGCCCTTCCTTGCGATTGTAGACGACGAGCCCAAGCCCGCCCTCCTGCGCGCCGCGCGCGCATTCCTCGATGCCGTGAATGAGGTAGGGGCGGCAGGTGCAGATGTCGGAGCCGAACACGTCGGAACCGTTGCATTCGTCGTGCACGCGGCAGGTGATCCTGGTGCGATGATCGGGCAGCTTGGTCACGTCGCCGAACAGATAGATCGTGGTGCCGCCGATCGGTGGCAGGAACACCTTCATGTCGGGCCGCGTCACGAGCTCGGGGAACATGCCGGCGGTCTGCTCGAACAGGGTGCGCCGCAGCTCGGTCTCCGTCGTGCCGAAACGCACGGCAAGGCCCGGCAGATACCAGACCGGATCGATCGCGATCTTCACCACCGACACGCTGCCATTGGCGTGCACGACCTCGCCATCCGGCTTCAGCCGTTTGGCAACCAGCGCGCCGCGGATTTCCGGCAGATCCAGCCGCGCGCGCGTCACCGCGATGCTCGGGCGGATATCGGCCCCTTCGGCGATTTCCTTGCGGAAATTCTCGGCGACGAGATGTCCCCAGGGATCGAGCGCGACGATCTTTTCCGGATCGCTCCATTGCGGGAACGGACCGATGGTCGCGGCCGGAAACGTGTTGGTGAGATCGGGACGCCGGATCGGGTCGAGGGCGCCGGAGGAGACCGCGAGCGCACGATAGACGGCATAGGAACCGCCATGGCTGCCGATGACGTTGCGGTCCTGGGCTCGCGATACCGTGCCGACGATCGGCCCACGCGCACGCGCGTCCGCGGCACCCCACTGGATCGGGAAGGCCGCCTTTCCACCCGGCTCCGGATGGGAGGTGAGGCGGATATGTTCGGTGCGGTTCGAGCGACTCATAACCAGGCTCCTATAAAGCCAACGGCCCGCCTGTCGGACGGGCCTAGCGCGGTCAGAGGGCAAAGCCATTCATGACCGATCTCAATAACATAGCAGTTCATCTCTTAATCGCCAGTGTTGTAACGAACGGTTGTTCCCGCATTCTCCGGCGCGCGGCAGCGCGAGCCGGACCCAAAAGGAGGATGAATGAGTGGATACGCAATGCCTGCGCGGGCGTGACACCGGGTTGATCGCAGGTTTCGCGATACCTGTTCGGATTTGGCGCAGAGGGTCAAGCGTCGTCGCCAAGAGCACGCAGATGGGGTCGAACCCGCCGACCGAACGACGCGACCAACGCGCATGATGTTGACATTGCTGATGAAGTCGCGCTTCCTCGCTGTCGTGCTGGGCAGGGCCGCGCGTCAGCTGACACCTGCCATCGAGGCCGATCCGTTGAACATGGACACGATCGCCCAGGCGCTCGATGCGAGGCTGACAGCCGCGACGGCCCGACAGGCCAGCTTGAAGGAGCGGATGGAGGACGTGCTTGCGCGCGCCGCCGTGGCGGCCGGCAATAGCGCAGATGAATTCGTCGATCGCGACGACGACGACAAGGAGCGACTGCGAGGCCTCGAGATGGAGCTGATCAACGGCGAACGAGAGCTGAAGGAGCTCGTCGCTCAGATCGGCCACCTCCAGTTTCTAAAGGCCGAGCTGATCGCGCGCTTTCCCGACTGCAAGCCGGTCAAGCCCGTCCGGAAATCCACATCGTTGACCCGGAGCTGGCCTCGGCTTCGACGCCAGCTTCCGCACCTTGCGGAAGCAAGCAATCGGCGCTGACGCGGGCCGAACACAATCAAGGAGTTGCCGACGGATCAAGTGTCCGCCGCCAAAACACAAAAGCCCGGCCGAACGGCCGGGCTTTTGAATGCTTGCGCGAACGAAGCTGCTTATGCCGCCTCGTCGGCGACCGCCGTATCGTCGCCATCGGTATCGTCGATATCGCCCTCGGTGTCCGCATCGGCCTCGCCTTCGGCGGCTTCGGCCTTGGCACCGGTGCGGCGCGGGCTCTTGGCGAGCTGCGCCTCGATCTCCTTGACCGCTTCGGTCTCGGTCGAGTGCTGCACCACCGCGATCTCGCGGGAAAGACGATCGAGCGCCGCTTCATAGAGCTGGCGTTCGGAGTAGGACTGCTCGGGCTGCGATTCGGAGCGGTAGAGGTCGCGCACGACTTCCGCGATCGCGACGATATCGCCCGAATTGATCTTCGCTTCGTATTCCTGGGCGCGGCGCGACCACATGGTGCGCTTGACGCGGGCGCGGCCCTTCAGGGTCTCCAGCGCCTTCTTGACCAGCGCGGGCTCGGACAGCTTGCGCATGCCGACATTGGCGACCTTCGCGGTCGGAACGCGCAACGTCATCTTGTCCTTGATGAAGTTGATGACGAACAGCTCGAGCTTGGCCCCGGCGATCTCCTGCTCCTCGATGGCCAGGATCTGGCCGACGCCGTGAGCGGGATAAACGACGAATTCATTGGCCTTGAAGCCCTGGCGCTGGGTCACGACCTTCTTTTCCTCGACCTTCGGCGCAGCGGCGGCCGGCTTCACAGCGGGCTTGGCGGCAGCGACGGGGGTCTTGGAAGCGACGGGTGCCTTGGGCGCGGCGGCAACAGGCGCTTTCACGGCAGGCTTGACCGCAGCCTTGGCAGCCGCAGGCTTGGAAACGGTCGCTTTCGCGGCCGGCTTGGCAGTCTTGTGAGGCATTGCGCTTCTTTTCTTCGAGGACTTTGCAGCCGTGTGCTTAGTCGCGGCACGACCCTTGGATGCGGATGCGCTACGGCTTGCCGTGGCGACTTTTTTGGCATCCTTATGGGACGCCTTAGCAGAAGTACTCTTTTTACGCGTTTTCTGTGACACAGCCTGCGCGCGGAAAACTGCCACGCCCCTGTTCGTCATGAGGTTTCACGGGAACCCAGAGGGGCCAACGGGGCTGACGGGGTTCGGCTAATGTGCCCAATATAGCACATTTCCCGCAAAAATCAATGATTTAGGGGTTTTTTGACCTGTTTATGGCGCTGACTAAGGTATTAGGGTTAAGTTTGATCCGAGTTAGTCTCCAGAACCGGGGTTTTGAGAAAAATATTTCTCAAACTTGCCTTCCTTGCCGTCGAATTCCTTCGCATCCTCCGGCGAATCTTTCTTCTGGGTGATGTTCGGCCAGCTCTTGGCGTATTCGGCGTTCACTTCCAGCCACTTTTCGAGGCCCGGTTCCGTGTCCGGCTTGATGGCGTCCGCCGGACATTCCGGCTCGCACACGCCGCAATCGATGCATTCGTCAGGATGGATGACCAGCATGTTCTCGCCCTCGTAGAAGCAATCTACCGGGCAGACCTCGACGCAGTCGGTGTACTTGCACTTGATGCAGTTTTCAGTGACGACGTAAGTCATCCACAACGCTCCGAAAAGCTCTCTCAAATTCGCGGCTTGCGTAGCGCGTAAACACCCACGCCGCAAGGTCGGGAACGGCCGATCATGACCGGTTTTCGCAAGTCTTCGGCCAAGAAGTGAACGTAAGACGCAATTAATTACGCTTTGCGCTCGTTCAACTCCTCATACAGCACACGCGCGGAGTTTGCATCGCCGCGCCGCTCGTTGAACGCGATCACCTTCATGACCCGCACGGTGCGATCGAGCGCGATGGTCAGGACGTCGCCGATCTTGATCGCATGACCGGGCGAGGTCTCGCGCATGCCGTTGACGCGGACATGGCCGCTTTCGACGAGTTCGGCCGCAGAAGTGCGCGCCTTCACCACGCGCGCGTGCCACAGCCATTTGTCGAGTCGCTGGCGCTCGGTCGTGGCGCTATTCCTTTTGACGCGTTTTCTTCACGCGAACCGCTCCGCACTTCGCTCGAAAACGCTGCGCTACTCCTTGCGGCCGGCGAGCTGCTCTTTCAGCGCGGCGAGCTTTGCGAAGGGCGAGTTCGGATCGATGGGCCGATCGCGTTCGCGCGGGGAAGCGCTGGAGGCATAGGGGCGATGCGACGGACCGGATTCGCGGTCGCGACGATCGCGGCCCTTGTCGCGGCCACGGCCGCCGTCGCGCTCGCCGAACTTGCCCTTGCCCCGATCGCGATCCTTGTCGCGGTCCTTACGTTCCTGGCCCTCGAAGCGGCGGCCCTTGTCATCACGCGGCTCACGACGCTCGCCGCTTTGGCCGCCACCCTGGCCCTCTTCGCGTCCCTTGCGAAACTCCTTGCGACCGCCACCGTGACGATGGCGCTCGCCAGGCTTCGCGGCATCAGTGGCTGCGGCTTCGCCCTCTGCGGGGGCTGCCTGGGCGCCTTCCTGCGGACGCGGCTGGTGGTGATGGCGCGGGCGGTGCCGCTCGTGGCGCGGCTTGCGGTCCTCGTGGCGGCCGCCGGGACGCCAGACCTCGACGAGCTGCGGCTCGGCGGGGGCGGCTTCTGCCGCAGCTTCCGCAGGCGCGGCAGCATCGGAAGATGCGGCGGCTTCCACGGCGGCGGCAACGTCGGCCGGCACGGCCTCGGTGGCGGCTTCGACGGTTGCAGCTTCATCAGCCGGCGGCGCGATGCCGGGCGCATCCTCCGGCGTCACCGGCGCCTCGGGCGTAGCGTCGAGCGCGGGCTCGGCATGAGGCTCTTCGTCATGTTGCTCCATGCCCGGAGCGTCCTCGACGGTAACCGGCTCGGCCGCTGCCTCAACGGCAGGCACCGCGTCATCCGCCGACAGTTCGGCAACGGCTTCCGCCGCAGCCTCGCTCGACGTCTCGGCGCTGCCTTCGACAGGCGCAGCCTCAGGCACGACCGTCTCGGCAGCAGCCGGCTTCGGCGGCAGCGGCGGGCGCTTCTCCATGCGATAGCCGAGCGCGCGCAGCACGGAGGCGAAATCCTCGCCAGCCGAGCCCGTGAGCGAGGTCATCGCCTGCGTCACGACGAAGCTGCGGCCGTCGAACGCGCCGGCGGGCTTTTCGCCGGGCGAAGTCTCCCGCCAGGCCAGCGCCGGGCGGATCAGATCGGCAAGGCGCTCCAGGATGTCGACGCGCACGGCGCGCTCGCCGCACTGCTTGTAGCCGAGCACGCGATAGGCATCGCGCGGCAACGCCTTGTCGGTGGGGAACGAGGTACGGCCCGAGCTCGCCAGATGCTGCGCGCCCGACAGCGCCGACAGATCGACATTGTCGTGCTTGAGCGCCCAGAGCAGCGCGGCCAGCGCACGCCCGGCGGGCTTCAAGAGCTGTGGGAAATAGAGGTGATAGGCGCCGAACCGCACGCCGTATTTGCGCAGCGTCGCGCGCGAAGGCTGGTCGAGATCCTTCAGCTCATTGGCGATCTTCGGCCGCTCCAGAACGCCGAGTGCCTCGACGAGCTGATAGGCGATGCCGCGGGCAATGCCGGTGACGTCCTCGGCCTTCGACAGCTCGAACATCGGCCCGAGCAGCTTTTCGATATGCGTCTTGAGCCAGAGCTCGAGCCGCGCCTGCACTTTTTCTCGCGGGGGCCCGGTGAGACGCTCATCGGAAATGATGCGCAATCGCGGATGCAGCGCTTCCTCTGCGGCAACGAGGCGCGCGACCGCATCGCCGGTCCAGCGGATGGTGCCTTCCGAGGTCAGCACGAATTGCTCGTCGGGCGCAGCGGAGAGCTTCTCGGCACGTGCATTGATCTCGCCGGCGAGCACCGCCTGCGCCGCAGCCTGCAAGGCTTTCGCATCGGATCCTGCTTCCGCAGCATCCGGTGCAAAGGTGAACCCATCGAGGCGGCCAATGACGTGGCCTTCGACGATGACTTCGCCGGTCTTGCCGATTTCAGTATTCAAGCTCGTGTTCTCCCGCAGGCGGCGCATCAATACACTGGTACGACGATCAACGAAACGCTCTGTAAGCCGTTCATGGAGCGCATCTGACAATTTATTTTCGACCTCCCGCGTCACCCCCTGCCAGCGTTCGGGGTCTTTCAGCCAGTCCGGGCGGTTGGCGACGAAGGTCCAGGTGCGGATCTGCGCGATCCGGCCCGACAGCGTGTCGATGTCGCCGTCGATGCGGTCGGACTGGTCGACCTGGGCGGCGAACCAGGAATCGGGGATGCAGCCCTTGTCGATCAGGAAGCCGTAGAGCGTGGTGACGAGCTCGGCATGGGCCGCCGGCGAGAGTTTTCGGTAATCGGGGACCTGACAGGCCTCCCACAGCCGTTCCACCGCCGCCTTGCCGTGCGCCTTGTCGCGGACCTCGCCGTCGCGGGCGGCGTGATCGAGCACGCGCATGTCCTCGGCAATCGGCGCGCGCGTCAGTGCCTCATGGCCGGGGGCCAGATTGAGCGAGACCTGCAGCGCGCCGAGCGAGGAGAAATCGAGCTTCGAGTTGCGCCATTGCAGCACCTTCACCGCATCGAAGGTGTGGTTCTGGAGCGCGTTGACGAGCTCGGGCTCGAACGGCGCGCAGCGGCCCGTTGTTCCGAATGTACCGTTGCGCGTGGCACGGCCCGCGCGGCCCGCGATCTGCGCGAACTCGGCCGGCGTCAGGCGGCGGAACTGATAGCCGTCGAACTTGCGGTCGGAGGCGAAGGCGACGTGGTCGACGTCGAGATTGAGGCCCATGCCGATCGCGTCGGTGGCGACGAGGTAATCGACGTCGCCGTTCTGGAACATCGCAACCTGCGCATTGCGCGTGCGCGGCGAGAGCGAGCCGAGCACGACGGCAGCGCCGCCATGCTGGCGGCGGATCAGCTCGGCGATCGCATAGACTTCGTCGGCCGAGAACGCGACGATCGCGGTGCGCCGCGGCTGGCGCGTGATCTTGCGATCGCCGGCAAATTCAAGGCTGGAAAGCCTGGGACGCGTGATCATGGAGGCGCCGGGCAAGAGGCGCTCGATGATCGGGCGCATGGTGGCTGCGCCCAGCAGCAGCGTCTCGTCGCGGCCGCGGCGATTGAGGATGCGATCGGTGAAGACGTGGCCGCGCTCGAGATCGGCGGCGATCTGCACTTCGTCCACCGCAAGGAAGGACACATCGAGATCGCGCGGCATGGCCTCGACGGTCGAGACCCAGTAGCGCGGATTCCTCGGCTTGATCTTCTCTTCGCCGGTGACGAGCGCGACGCTCTCTACGCCGGCGCGATCGGCGATCTTGTTATAGACCTCGCGCGCGAGCAGCCGCAGCGGCAGCCCGATCATGCCAGACGAATGCGAGAGCATCCGCTCGATGGCGAGATGCGTCTTGCCGGTATTGGTCGGCCCGAGCACCGCAGTGACGCCCGCGCCAGGCGCGCGCTCGGAAGCGAAGGAGGAGGGAGGAAAGGCCATTCTGGGGGATTAGCTAGTCGTGATTGGGCCGTTTGTCAGTGGCGTTTGGGGGCGAAGTGCGCGCCACACATACCGCTGTCATCGCTTGCTCCGCTGTCATGCCCCGGCTCGCCGCCTTCGCTGAAGCTTCGGCGAGCCGAGTTCGCGAGCCTCGTCGGAGCCTTGGCGGAGACGGGACCGGGGCATCCAGTACGCCGCGGCTTCTCGGTTCAATCACAGGCGTCTCGGAGTACTGGATCGCCCGGTCAAGCCGGGCGATGACGATGGAGTGAGTGGAGAGACTCCCCGCCTCCCCCGCAACTGTCTCATTTTGCAACGCTTTCTCGCCCACGCTTAAGCTTCGGAACGACTCCGGAACGAATCGCGGCCGAATCGCTGACTCCGCTTTGCTTCCGGATTCGTTCACGCAGCATCTCGTGCCAGGTCGATTTCGGGTGCACTAGATGGAGTTTTGGCCGTCGGCACAAGCGGCGTTTTCGGGGCGAGTTCCTTAATGTTGGGGACGGGAGGGAGTCGAATCAGAATCGACTGAGAGTCAAATGGATTCATGTGGCCCAACCCTCCCCTGGAGGGGGAGGGTCGGCGCGAAGCGCCGGGGTGGGGTGATCTCTCCACGCAGGCACTGTTGAGGTGGAGAGACTTTCACCCCACCCCGCTCGCGCGACGCGCGATCGACCCACGAGCGAGCTACGCTCATCTCGGACCCCTCCAGGGGAGGGTAAAAGCGGCGTCACACACGCCTCGCTCATTTCGGCGAAAACAACCCCATGCACAGTAGGGATAGACAAGCGGGGTCGCGCTTTCCACCATTTGTAGTGGGTCCACCATCGCCAACGCGTAGCCCGTATGGAGCGGAGCGGAATACGGGGGACCCTCGGGGCGGCACGACCCCGGATTTCGCTTCGCTTCATCCGGGCTACGGGACGACGGCACGCGCCCTACTGCGTCTTGGCGACCTTGGGCGGCTGGGGGACGGTGATGAAGCTGGTGGCTTCGAGCATGGCCGGGCCCAGCGGGGTCGGGATCTTCACCCAGAACGGCACCAGGATGCGGGTGCCCGCCACGGGCGCGAACGCGATCTCGATGTTGCGCTGGGCGGCGAGGTATTTGATGACCGGACGATCGGGGATGTAGCCGGCGACCGGCACGAAATAGAGCGCGCAGACCACGACCGGGCCGCGATAGCCCTTCTCGGCCTTCACGCTCTCCATGCGCTTGAAATCGAGCCTCAGGTCGTAGCGCATGCGGCCGTCGAACACGGGGGCGCCGGTGTGGCAGGCCTCCGGCGACACCGGCTCGCCGGCGCCGGGCACGCGCAGCAGCGAGGCCGTCATCGGGTCCCAGACGCCGCGGCGATGCGCCTCGGTGACGACGATGCGATCAGGGTCGACCGGCGGCTCCGGCGCGATGCCGAACTCCTTCACATTGCCCTTGTCCAGGACGATGTGGATGTCTTCGGTCTTCTTCGAGGTGGTGGTTGAGGCCTGGTAGCCGGTCGCAACCAGCGCGCCGTTGACGACGCGCCCTTGGCTCGCGCCGGTGCCGGACCCGCCGGTGAAGGATTTCAGGAGGCCGATGGTGCCGCCGGACGCGGCAGCCGAGAACACGTCTTCCTGGATATCGATGGTCCAGGCGCCGCGGCCGACCGGAATGCCTGACAGCGTCGCCTCATACTGCGCATCGAGCCGCCCTTGCGCTGCCGCCGGCGCCACATCCCAGCCGAGGCCGCAAAGGGCCATCAGCGCCAGCCAGCCGCGGGCACGCGGCCGGGGCGAGAAAGACAGAGGCATGATCACGTTCAGCTGCAATCCGATGATACCGCTAGCCCTGTACTTAAGCCAAAACCGGCGGCAAACAATGTCGGGGTCGGGCAATCAGCGCCCGGCCGCCTGGAACCGGCCTCTCTTTCCGCCCCGATTACGCCCTTTATGTGATGGTAAGGCATTTCAATCATTGCCGTTTTCGTGAGTGGCGGGCCGCGTACCCGGAAACCTCTCTCACCCCTTGTTCCGCCGTCATGCCCCGGCTTGACCGGGGCATCCAGTACGCCGCGGCCCCTCGGTTCAATCACAGGCGCCTCGGCGTACTGGATCGCCCGGTCAAGCCGGGCGATGACACCGGTGGGTGGGCTGAAGCGCAGCCAAATCCTTGACTACCCGCCCCTTCCCCCCTATACGTCCGCCCGCTCCCTGCAAGGACAGAGAATTTGCACCCCCCGTGGCGCCCCGAATGGCCGCCGCAAATCGCTGGGGGAAAGGATAAGGATTTTTGACATGTCTCGCCGCTGCGAACTGACGGCCAAGGGCCCCCTCACCGGCCACAAGGTCAGCCACTCCAACATCAAGACCAAGCGCCGCTTCCTGCCGAACCTCGTCAACGTGACCTTCATCAGCGAAGCCCTCGAGCGCAACGTGCGCCTGCGCGTCTCCACCAATGCGCTCAAGAGCGTCGACCACAATGGCGGCCTCGATGCCTACCTCATCAAGGCCAACGCTGACGCGCTCTCGCCGCGCGCGCTGGAATTGAAGCGCCAGATCCAGAAGAAGGTCGGCGGCGCTGCGCCGGTCAAGAAGGCGAGCTAAGAGTTTTCAAGAGCTGGGCCGGGGGCACGCGTAAGCGTCGCGTGGCGTAGCTTTAAAGGCGTTGAGTTTGAGTGACGGCCGGGTCGAAAGATCCGGCCGTTTTTGTTTTGCGGCGCGTGATCTCTTTAACCAATCGTCGAACTTGCGAAACCCTGCTGGACTGCCAATATGGCCTCGCAACTTGCGGTGGCGCACCACGATCGTCCCACGCAAGAAGAAAGGCGAGCAGCCAACGAGGAAACATTCAGTGAAGTATCTCATTGCTATTTCTGGTCCCGTAGCTTCGGGAAAATCTATTCTGGCAGGTGAAATTCAAAAGCGCTTTAGGGCATATCGAATCTCAACGCGCCAACTCCTCATTGACGCTGGCGCGCTCAACGATAGGGCTTCTCTGATTGAAGAAGGAAAGCGTCTTGATCGCGAAACAGATGGTGCCTGGATCAGCGACGGAACGCGCAGCTATGTTGAACAACACGAAACCAAATACGACATTATCCTGGTCGATGCAGTGCGAACGGAGCGCCAGATTCAACACTTGCGCGAGCGTTTTGGCGAGCGGTTCGTCCATATCCATGTGTCGGTACCGCTAGCTATCGCCAAACAGCGATATGAAAGTCGTGATGCGGAATGGGACAGAGATGTTCCGTACGAACGTGTCCGATCCGATCCTACAGAGGATCGCGTCTGGTCGCTTCATCGTATCGCCGATCGGACTATCGAAAATCATCAGTGCGACCCCGCCTCGCTCTTAGCAAGGGCATTTGCCGGCCTCGCCGTATTCCCACTTGTCGTACAGCAAGTGGTGGACGTGATCGTCGGGGGGCAATATGGGAGCGAAGGCAAGGGCAATATTTGCGCTCATCTTGCGCACGACTATGATGTGCTGGTGCGCGTAGGCGGCCCAAACGCCGGACACATGGTTGCCTATCCCGAGCAAAAGTATGTGCAACTGCCATCCGGCACGCGTTCGAATCCGTCGACCAGAGTATTGATCGGAGCCGGAGCCACTATCTGGCCCGATCAGATGATCAGAGAGATCGCACAATGCGGTCTGACAAAAGACCGTTTAGTCATCGACGAACGAGCCATGATCATCGAACAGTCCGATCGGGAAATTGAAAGTAAGCTCCTGGGTGGAATCGCTTCGACAAAACAAGGAGTCGGTGCAGCAACCGCACGAAAAATTATCGGACGAGGCTGCGAGCCTCCGTTTGGCGACCGAGTTCGTCTCGCTTGTGAGCATCCCGACATTAAGGAATATGTCGGGTCGGTGGCGCGAGAGTTGGAAGATGCCTACGCGACCGGAAAACGAATCATGCTCGAGGGCACCCAAGGGACTAGCCTGAGTCTTCACCACGGGCAGTATCCTTATGTTACGTCCAGAGAAACTACTGCGTCTGGATGTCTTGCAGATGCAGGTATTGCACCCGGTCGCGTGCGCCGCGTCGTCATGGTCACGCGAACATATCCGATCCGAGTGGGAGGCACCTCCGGTCCAATGACACTGCCAATCGAGACTCAGACCATAGCCGAACGGTCCGGATTGCCGCTCCATCAAATTGACAAGACGGAAGTAGGAACAATCTCTGGGACGAAGAGGCGCATGGCCGAATTTGACTGGGAACAGCTTCGTCGATCCGCAGCCCTAAATGGCGCGACAGATATCGCTCTCACTTTTGCGGATTACATTACGGCAGAGAATGAACACGCGCGTCGGTACGAGCAACTATCTGACGAAACAAAGCGGTTTATTGCTGAAGTTGAGTTTGTTGCTAATGTACCGGTCTCGCTCATATCGACGCGATTTCATCGCTTCGGCGTGATTGACAGGAGATCGTGGAGGTGAAGGAAGCCGATCTTGTAAAGCATTTTCCACGATTGTGGCACATGGCAGAAGACGGAAGCTTTAGTTCTATAAGGGAACACGGGCTATTAAGCACTTCGGCACTGCTCGACCTCTACGAGATCAAAGGCGACGAACGCACGGCAATAGAATCGTCGCGTCGTTCCGAGTCCGTGGCGATTTCCAGGGCTGATCTTCCGAGTGCGACCATTCGCGACCAGAAGCCAATGACGCAGAGTGCCTTGAGTAAATGTCTTGCGGATGATCTCTCTCCAAAGGAATGGTTTGAGATTCTAAACGACCGAACCTTCTTTTGGTTGTCGCGGGATCGACTTCGCGGCCTTCTCGGCGCGCGCGCCTATCGCAACAGACCTCAAACGGTTCTGACCGTAGATACTGCCAGCTTATTAAGTGCCCACAGAGACAAAATAGAGCTGAGCCCGCTTAACAGCGGAGCAACGATCTACAATCCTCAACCTCGTGGACGCGAAACGTTTCTGCCCATCGACGACTATCCATTCGAGGACCGCCGCAAAACTAGATCGGCCGACAAGGCGGTTGTGGAGCTGGTGGTGCGGCGCGGTGTTCCGGACATATCCGATCACCTTGTGGCCGCACACCGGATTTACAAAGGTGAGCAGAAGGAGCTTTGGCGCAAACCAGGAACGTCGGCCGACGACGGCCCGTAGCGATTATGCGTTCTCTAGGTTGGATCTGAGAATTCTTGCAGGACGCTTTGTCTTGCGAAGGAGATCGGCGAAGTGACTGGTCAGTCCAACCTCTCCTTCAATTCGAACGCCAACGTCCTCTGGTAGCTTCGCCAAGAAACTACGAAGTTCTTCAAGGCCCTGCGATGCCCTGAAGACCGCCCATTCCGCCGCTTCGCCGGGCACCAGCATTGCTGCATCGCTATTGGTGCCTCCCTTATGAAGCTGAACTATCCATACACGCTCGCCATCGTGAACCCACTCGAACCGCACGGGGCCCAGTACGCTGGTCGTCGCTTTGTACGCGGTCTCGATATCAGCAACGATTGGGGGCGGCAGACTCTCGGGGCTGCGCTGACCTAACATGAAGCGATCCCCCTCTCCGCGTGTCCCTTCGATTACTGCCTCACCAAATCGGCTAGTAATCGCAGCCCCAGAAAAGCGCGCGCGTATTGCACACTGACAAATGACCGAAGCGATTGCGCTTCCTGCAGGATCCTCGTTGTGCATGAGCTGGAATGGATCGAGCCACCCCTTAGCCGTGGTGAAGCGACCCGGCTCCTGCTCGACCGGACATGTACGCGTCCATACCTCATATGAGCCAGTCGGCTCACCGAAGGAGAACGGAGCGACCCGTCTTCCAATCACGGTTGTACTTGGAACTGAAGCACCGATTATATCGGCGATCAGGAGGCCAAACGCCTTGTCTCCGACGTGGCGACTAAAGCGATTGGGCCACCGAAGATCCGAATTCGCGGGAGCACTGTCCGAAGCCTCGTACTCCCACATCAGTGTATGGGTTCTTTTCCAGCCTCTTGGCTTTGGGTGGACACTGAATTCGAGTCGCCCTTTCCCTGCGTCAACAAGATCCGGCTCGAAACCATAGACTCTACGAATGATGGCCAGTCCCCAATCCAACGGCAGGGACGCGACCCCCTCTTTCTCGACGCATCGAGGAGTATCGTCAGGAGCAAACTCGATCACACCGCCTTGAATCACGCCAGACACGCCACCGTCCGACACATCAACGGTTTCGTTTGCAATTACGAACAGACCATCAGATGACAGACGTTCAAGAATCGAGTGAGCTTCATCTGCATTCGCGATCGCGTAGTAAAAATCACGACTCCGAGGGCTATCCGGAGTAAAACTACGTAGATTGATCGTCCCATCAGGGCTGCAGGCGAGTAGCGAGACTAGCGCTTCACGGTTGGTCGCGAAAATATGGTTGGGATCATAACCAGCGACTCTGCTAAATTGTTGCTCAGCCTCTCTATCAAGCGGAGCAAAGCTAACGAACTGAGCCACGTTACCGACCTTCGCAAGCTTATCCAGCGAATGGTCCTTCCTGAAGGACATAGTTAGCGATCCGTCCGATGATTGTAGTTGCACTGGGGTAGAATGTGCATCGCTAGGCTCCGAGTGCAGATCGGTCTATCTGCCGTCCTCGGTTGTTACCGTTGTCCACTGAACAAACGCACTCCAGCTCAAAGCCTCTTGCGCTTCCGATAAGAAGGTTGCAGCGCCTCAAACCGCTCCAGAAATATGCGTTTTGCGTCCTTCGGAGAGAGATGCCGAACTACGATCGGCGCTGGGTCGACCCTCTGCTCGCGCGCCCAAGTATCCGTGCCTTCGGGCATTATTTGCCTCTGTTCTGCGGCGAGAACACGCAGATCAGCCAATTTGACCTTCTCCGGAAGTGGCCATGAGATTCCAAAGCGATCGAGAATTGCGCGCTCGACCTCAATTTCGATCTTCTTATAGTCGGGAAGCATCTGTTTCAGAGGTCGCGTGATATCACCCACGAACGCTTCGGCAGCATCATGTAAGAGCGCCTCGAATTCGCAACCATCAGCGACCTGGCTCACCAAGATGCTATGCTCTGCGACTGAATAGAAATCATCGCATTGACCCGAATACCGGCAGGTATTCGCCAATCCGTGGGCAATATCTTCTATCGTAAAATCACTGGAAGCTGGTGCACAAAAATCAAACCACGCCCCGCTTCGCAACATGATCGTCGGACCTACTCCGACCTTCACCGCGACCATTGGGACCATACTCCAAGCCATTCCTTCTCCACACTATACAGGCCGCAAGAACCGCAGTCACCAGCACTACTAAAAACCGATTTGCAAATCTTCGTCATTCAAGTTATGCCGATTTGCATGAAACTTACAAGTGAGCAACGACGCATTCTTGTGACTAACCTTCGACGCACCATGGAGCAAAGAGACCTCAACATCTCTGATACCGCTAAAATTACAGGAATCCATCAAAGTCAGGTTAGTCGCATCCTCGCCGGCGACTTCAAGACGCTGAGTTCGAATATAATCAAAATTTGCATTTTTTTTGAGATGGATATTGGAAACTTTCGTGAGCTGGATAGGGCTGAAGATGATCGTAGGCAGATAGCAAACAGCGCAATTGCTATTTGGAACGGCACCCACCACGATGCCTCCGTGGTCATTTCGCTCCTGCGGGAAATCGCAAAGTTGCGCAAATTTAGGACGCATGGGTGATCTGGCCAACTAGCGCAAGCGGACGAGATCGGTCTCCGGACACCTCTCACTTGCGTTGCGTGTAAGGGAACCCGCTCTTTTTGCTCTGGCACGATTCCTCAGGAGAAAATGCCGTGACCGACGAAGAACTTGAGGAGGTAATCGGCGATTGTCCCATACTCTACCATATGGCCGAACGAGACAGCTGGCAGTCGATTGAGAAGAGTGGCCTCCTAAGTACGACAGCCCTGTTGGACAAGTATGGTGTTTCTGGAACTGACCGAGACAAGGTCGAATCCGCGCGGCGGCCAGCAAGTGTTGTCCTTCAGAAGGAGCCTCTCGGTCGCGCCGTCGTGCGCGATCAATCGCCTATGGACGATAGTGGTTTGCTACGTTGCCTTCAGGATGGGTTACTGCCTCAGGATTGGTATCGCCTGTTGAACAACAAGGTCTTCTTCTGGCTGACACGTCCTAGATTGTTGCGGTTGCTAAACGCAGGCAATTATCGCAGCGAAGAACACGACGTATTGCTGTTGGATACCGCCCCGCTTATCAGCGCGTGTAAGGAAAGTATTTGGTTCTGTCCGATCAACAGCGGAAGCACGAAACCATTTCCGCATCCCAGGGGAAACACTACTTTCAGCCGAATTCCGAACTACCCTTATGCGATGTGGAAGAAGGAAAAGAAGCGTCCCCGAGGCGAGCGAGTCGTGGAACTCGCAATCGACTACTCAGTGCCCGACGTCAAGAAGTTTGTACGGAGGGTAGTCCGCATGAAAGGAAACGACGACTTGCAAGTTCTCTGGGAAAGATAGTTCGACGTCGTTACTCGGAACGGTCACGCAGCCCTCGCCGTGGCACCGCTGGAAGACCAACATCCATTCGTTGCCGTCCCCCGTTCCCGCGTTAACCGTCCATTAACCAACGCAGCCTAGCCTGCTCTGATCGTCCAGCCATCATCAGCCTGAAATGCCTCCCCGGTTCAATCCAGGAAGACAGCCGATGTCCGTTGAGTTGTTGACGTATGCCGAGCTAGGCGCCCGCCTCAACATCTCGCGCGAGGCCGCTCGGTCGCTTGCCAGGCGGCGCCGGTTGCCGCGCTCGCGGTCGGATGACCGCAAGGCGCGGGTCAGCGTCGATTTCTCCGAACTGCGCTACAGGCCCCGACCGCGAACCGGCCGCCAGGCGGACCCCATCGCCGCCTCCATGGCAAAGATCGAGGCATTCAAGAGCGAGGCCTTCAAGGCCGAGATCGCGCGGCTCGAAGCAAGGGCAGCCGGCTACAGGGCGGATTTCGAGCGCGAGCGGGAGCGCGCCGATCGCCTCGCCGTCGAGCTGCTGCAGGCGGCTGCCGAGACGAGAGCAACCAACGCGTGGGCGGCACGATTGGAAGATGAAGTGGCGGACTTGCGGACCGGCCGCCAGGCTGGCGGCTCGCTCGCCGGACAAGCCGCGCGTCGATTGGGACATCTGGCCGCTTCCATCGTGGCCGCAGACCGCGCGGCCTGCAGGTAGCATGCAATACTTTCTCACATCCCCGGCTTGCCGGACCAACGCGAGGGAAGAATGGCTGGCAACACCGATATTCACGAAATGAAGGCACGCATCGTCGTGTTTGGGGTCGGCGGCGCCGGCGGCAATGCCGTCAACAACATGATCACGGCCGGGCTGCAGGGGGTCGAGTTCGTCGTCGCCAATACCGACGCGCAGGCGCTTGCCATGTCGAAGGCCAAACGCCTCATCCAGCTCGGCACGAAGGTGACTGCAGGCCTCGGCGCCGGCTCGCAGCCTGAATTGGGGCGCGCCGCGGCCGAAGAGGCCATCGATACGATCCGCGCTCAACTGACCGGCGCACACATGGTGTTCGTCACGGCCGGCATGGGCGGCGGCACCGGCACCGGGGCTGCACCCGTCGTCGCCAGGACCGCGCGCGAGCTCGGCATTCTCACGATCGGCGTGGTCACCAAGCCATTCTACTTCGAGGGTCAGCGCCGCATGCGCTCTGCCGAAGCCGGCATCGAGGAGCTGCTCAAGACAGTCGACACCCTCCTGATCATCCCGAACCAGAACCTGTTCCGGGTGGCCAGCGAGAAGACGACATTCGCCGATGCCTTTGCCCTGGCCGACCAGGTGCTTTATTCGGGCGTGGCCTGCATCAGCGATCTCATCGTCAAGGAAGGCCTGATCAATCTCGATTTTGCCGACGTTCTCTCCGTCATGAAGGAGAAGGGCAAGGCGATGATGGGACGGGGCGAGGCGTCCGGCGAGAAGCGCGTGCTCGCCGCCGCGCTGGCTGCAATTTCCAATCCATTGATCGAGAACCCATCGATCAAGCGCGCCAGCGGCCTCATCATCTCCATCACCGGCGGCAAGGATCTCATGCTGTACGAAGTCGACGAAGCGGCGACCCGCATTCGCGATGAGGCTGATCCGGACGCCAACATCATCGTCGGCGCGTCCTTTGATGAAAGCCTCGAAGGAATCGTCCGCGTCTCGGTGGTGGCGACCGGGATCGATAATCTCGACCCGGCGCAGGAGATGCCGGTGGAAACCTCGCTCACGCAGCTCGCCGGCAAGCTGCGCAACGACAGCCGCCGCATCGCCGATCGCATCGAGCGCAGTGCCAGCCTGCCGCAAGTGGCGAGCCCGCCGCTCCGCGCGGAAGCCCGGCCACAAGCGGCTCCTCCGCCAAGGCCTGCTCCGGACCATGCGCGCCAGGCGGCGCCTCGGCCGCTCGATCCCTACGGCCGCGCTTCTGCGCGCAATGCGCCCGACGACGGCGTTCTCGATATCCCAGCCTTCCTGCGCCGCACGGGCAGCTGAGCGGTCGTAATAGGTCGTCATCCCGGGGCGCGCGAAGCGCGAGCCCGGGATCCCCGCGCGAGCGCAGGCGCTCGCGCGGGGGTCCCGGCCCCCCGTGCGCAATTGCGCACTAGGCCGGGACGACGGCGGAGTTTGTGGCAGGAGCAACGCTGTTATGGAAACGGCGAATTCCGGACGTCGAACCTGCAGGCGAGAGTTGAGGCACGCAAGCAGCGCCGATCCTTCACGCTGCCGTGCTACGAGTCCGCTGGTTCCTTTTTTTCCGGCTCCTTGTCGCGAGACAGCCAGGCTGGAAAACGAAGCAGGCGATCGATGTTGTCTTTTGGCGGCTCGATGGGCGCCTCACTGGCTGAACTCGGCAAGTCCAGCGCAACGTGTCCAACGCGCACCGCGTCCGCGCGCTGATCCAGTCCGCGCAACAGGGGATCGAGCACGCTGTCGATTTCCGTCGCCACCGACACCAGGAAACTGTTGAGCTCGCGCGCCTCGGGCATGACGGCCGCAGCCGGCTCGATCGCCTTGCAGAGACCGTCGACGACAGGCGCAAAGGCGCCGGCGGCCTGTTTGATGCGGGTTTTTATCGCTTCGATTTCCGCCAGAACGCGATCGCGTTCCCGCCTTATTCTTTCCTCCGAAAGGCGGGCTTCGAGTTCGGCGATGTGAGTCGTCAGGGTCTCGGCTTCGGATGCAAGTGCATCGCGTCGTCCGCGCACGCGATCGAGATCGCGGCTGAGATTGTCCACTAAGTCGTCCTTTCCGAACATTGGGTTACTCCGTAGGACAGCCGTTTTGGTCTGTAGTACGGCCTTGGCGCGAACCGCCAGCCTCGCCACCGACCGGATGACCGGATCGGCCGAAACAGGCATCAATTTCGGTCGCGTCACATGGACTGACATGCTTGGGCCGACATGGTGATCCCCCAATCGTCCACATTAGGCGACCGCATGGTTAACAAGTCGTTAATTTCAACAGACTGATACGGCAATCGGCTATACTCGCCCCGGTAGCATCACCGGAGGGGACGCTTCGATGGAGCACGAAGCCAAGAACGAGACCAACAACGAGACCAACAACGAAACCAGGCACGAACACACGACCGCACCCAAAAACGAACCGAAGAACATCGTCATCTGCTGCGACGGCACCGGCAACGAGATCAGCGAGAACATCTCCAATGTGCTCAAGCTCTATCGCTGCCTGCGCAAGACCGACAAAACGCGGCCGCGGCAGCTGGTGTTCTATGATCCCGGCGTCGGCACGGTAACCGAGCCCTCGACGTGGCACCGGGTGAAGGCCAACATCAACCTGGTGCTGGGACTCGCCACCGGCTATGGGCTGGATGACAACGTGCTCTCGGCCTATGGCTTCCTGGTCGAGCATTACGCGCCGGGTGACCAGATCTATTTGTTCGGCTTCTCGCGCGGCGCCTATACCGTGCGGGTGCTGGCGGGGCTGATCCACAAGGTCGGTCTGATCTCGCCGGAACAGGCGAACCTCGCAGGCTCGGGCCTGATCGCCTACAAGCAATATTCCGGCATGGGGCGCGGCAATGATCTCTCCGCGCTGACCGATGCGGGCTCCGACGAGGACGGGCCGCTGCCGTCCGACCGCTTCGATCTCGCCGCGCAGTTCGCGCGCATCACCTCCTCGCGCTGGCCGACGATCCGATTCATCGGCGTGTGGGACACGGTGGCGAGCGTGATCGTGCCGCGGCCGGACCGGCTGTACTGGCCGAGCCTGGAGGAGCTCGCCTTCACGCTGCAGAACCCGAGCGTAAAAATCTTTCGCCAGGCGATCGCGATCGACGAGCGGCGCTGCATGTTCCGCCTCAAGGAGTGGATGGAGCCGCAGCAGTTCTGGAGCAACCGCTTCGTCCCTGATGACAAGAAAGAGCCGCAGGATATCCTGCAGGTGTACTTTGCCGGCTGCCATTGCGACGTCGGCGGCGGCTATGCCGAAACCGAAAGCGCGCTGTCGAAATATCCGCTGCTGTGGATGATCGACGAGGCGTCCAAGTGCGGGCTGCATTTCAACCCGCGCACGGTGAACCAGCTCGCCTGGGGCGTGCAGCGCAAGAACAGCCCGTTCACTTACGTCGCGCCCAGCGTGACCGGCAAGCTGCACAATTCGATGACGGCTGCCTGGCGCGTGCTGGAATATCTGCCGAAGAGCGCGAAGTACAAGGAATGGCCGGAGCGGCAGGTCCATTTCGGCTTCTACATCCCCGACTGCGAGCCGCGCCTGATCCCCGAAGGCGCGCATGTGCATGAGAGCGTGGTGAAGCGGATGGCTGACGTGCCCGACTACAGGCCGGTGAATCTGCCGACGCAGTTCGTCACCGTGCCGATGCCGGTCGGGCCGGAGAAGCCGACGACAGTGGAGGCGGCGTGAGGGGTGGGGGAGCGCGCCACACACTTCGCCGTCATCGCCCGACTTGATCGGGCGATCCAGTATTCCAGAGGCCGTGACGAATACGGAGGAGCCGCGGCGTACTGGATGCCCCGGTCAAGCCGGGGCATGACAGCGGAGATGATGGTTACTGCTCCCTTAATCGCATCGAAGAATCGCTAAAATTCTTACTCAACAGTTAGCGCGATGGTGCGACACGCTGTGCCATTCCTTCCCGCGAGGACGCATTTCGCGTAAGGAGGACAAGCGACATGCAGCATCCGCGCCGATTTACACGCGTCAAGCCGAGCGGGCTGGTGTCGCGGCAGGCCAAGATCATCACGGACCCGAAGGCGCCGGTGATCAACTGCACGCTGATCGACTATTCGCCGGGCGGCGCCTGCGTCGATCTCGGCGGCCAGGTGAAAGTCCCCGATCGTTTCGAGCTGCTCCACGTCAACACGAAGAAGCGCTGCCGCGTCGCATGGAAGCGCGGGACGCGGATCGGCGTGGTGTTTTAGGGGGACATGCGCCCTTGCTCCGCCGTCGTCCTGGCGAAAGCCAGGACGACCGCGCCCCCTACTTCCGCCACCTTGCCTTGGCGCCCGCGACGATCTGCATGGTGACGCCGGCGATCCAGACGAGGAAGACGACCCAGGTCCAGAAGATGTGCGGGTTCTCGCGCAGCACGATGACGGCGACGGAGACGAAGGCGGTCACACTGGCGCAGAGGGTGCCGGCCGAGCTCAGGAATTCCGCGGCGTCGATCTGCTCATGCGCCTGGTCGAAGGGAAGCTGCGGGGTGTCGATGCCGAGATAGAAGCCAACCGCGCCGAGAAGCATCATCAGCACCAGAAAGCCCTGCGTGGTGAGCTCCGGGATGGCCGATCCGACATGGGCGCCGACGAACAGGCCGCACGCCGCCCCCGCCAACGCCAGTCCACAGCGCTCCAGCACGTGGGCAGACTTCCGGACACCATAGCGCATGGCAGGCCTCGCGGGGTTCGCGATGGCGAGGTTAGGCTAATTTCGGCAGTGGCGGAAGGTTGGTCGAGTCACGGAGGGGTGATGCGAGGTGGTGGTGAGGATGCGTGAGGAACGGGCAACACACGCCACTGTCGTCCCGGACAAGCGCAGCGCAGCGGAGCGCTGATCCGGGACCCATACCCCCAGGGAGAAGTTTGGCGAAGACTGTTAGTTTGTCGCGCAACGATCACTGCGCGCTACAGTTAGATCACGCGGTATGGGTCCCGGGCTCGCGCTTCGCGCGCCCCGGGACGATAACCGTGAACGTCGTCGCGTTATCGCAACTCACGCGAAATACGCCCGCTCACCTCGCCCCGAACGTCGTCTTGCCGAACAGCGCCTTCTGCGTCGAGGGCTGCGAGCGCCAGTATTGCGGCGGGGCATCGACGGTACCGCCGAGCTCGGCGGCGGCGTGCCAGCCCCAGCGCGGATCGTAGAGCATGGCCCGCGCAAGCGCGACCATGTCGGCCTTCCCCGAGGCGACGATCTCCTCGGCGTGCCGTGCTTCCGTGATCAGGCCGACCGCGATCGTCGTCACGCCGGTCTCGCGCTTGATGGCCTCCGCGAACGGCACCTGGTAGCCGGGGCCGAGCGGAATCTTCTGCAGCGGCGACACGCCACCGGAGGAGGCGTCGATCCAGTCGATGCCGTGGCTCTTCAGCGCTTTGACGAATTCGATGGTCTGCGGCAGGTCCCAGCCGTCCTCGAGCCAGTCGGTCGAGGACACCCGCATGCCGATGGGCTTGTCATGCGGGAAAGCCGCGCGCACCGCGTCGAACACCTCGAGCGGAAAGCGCATGCGATTTTCGAGCGAGCCGCCATACGCGTCGGTGCGGTGGTTGGAGATCGGCGAGAGGAATTGATGCATGAGATAGCCGTGCGCGCCGTGCAGCTCGATCGCGTCGATGCCGAGGCGCTCCGCGCGACGCGCGCAGTCGACGAAGGCGTTGCGGATGCGGATCATGCCGGCGCGGTCGAGCGCGGTGGGGGCCGCCTCGCCCTCCTTGTGCGGCAACGCACTTGGGGCAACCGTCTGCCAGCCGCCCTGCTCCACGGCGATCAACTGCCCGCCATCCCAGGGCCGCGCGGAAGAGCCCTTGCGGCCGGCATGCGCGAGCTGCATCGCGACGGCAGCGGTGGAATGCTTGCGCACGGAGGCGATGATCCGCTTCAGCGCTGCCTCGCAGGCATCGCTGTAGAGCCCGAGGCATCCCGGCGTGATGCGCCCGATCGCCTCGACATGCGTCGCCTCGATGCAGAACACCGACGCGCCCGACAGCGAGAGCGAATTGACGTGGGTGAAGTGCCAGTCGGTGGCGACGCCGTCCTCGGCCGAATACTGGCACATCGGCGACACCATGATGCGGTTCTTCAAGGAGAGGCCGCGCAGCTCGATCGGGGAAAACAGGGCGCTCATGCGTGATGTTCCGGCGGATGGAGGGCGATGAGGGGAAGTGTAGTGGGCGGGCGCAGGAATGCTAGCCGCGCGGAAGGAATGGCGGCTAGCGGCGCGGTGCATTGCAAGGCGCGGCCCCATTCACCGCTGGCGTCCTGGCGAAAGCCAGGACGACATCAAGGAGTTACTCCCAGAACGCGCCCGGCTCCGGCTTGCCGATGCGGAAGCGGTCGCCGCTGACAAGCTCGACTTCGGCCTTCGCCGAGAACTCGATCGAGTAGCGGCCGTCATCCATCTTGCTCGACTTGCCGAACGCGTCGCGCTTGTCGGCAAGCCCGGCATCCTGCATCACGAAGAGCCGATACTCGGACAAGCGAAAGCGGCGCGGGCCCAGCCATTCGATGCCCGGATCGAAGGTGCGCATGTCGCCGTCGGTCTTGCGGTCGATCTTGTGTCCCGTCACGTCGCGGAACAGGTCCGGCGCGGCGATCAGCTGCGCGCGGCCGCCTTCGATGGCGTAGAGGTTCAGCGTCACGATGTGCCGATCGCTGCGGAAAGAGATGGCGACGTGGTGCGAGTCCGGCGACCAGGTGGCGTGATAGGCGTCCGGCGCGGTATCGAGATTGTTGTCCGACGAGACGTTGTCGAGCACCGCGAGCCGGCGGTGGCCCGGCTCAGCCATCAGATAGGCGTGGAAATTGTCGTGGCCGCCTTCGCCGCTACCATGCACGGCGATCGACAGTTTTCCGTTCGGCGCCTTGCCGCCCGTGACGATCGCGTACTCTCCCTTGGCATAGTCGTGCTCGGCCGTGGCATGGGCCGGCGACAGTGCGGTGAGGGTAAGAGCGAGGGCGGCGAGGAAAGTGCGAGGGAGGTGCATGACGGTATGTCGCGGCTCTCCGGCTGCGCGTTCAACACCACTGTCGTCCCGGGGCGGGACGAAGTCGCGAGCCCCGGGACGACAAGGTGCGCTACTCCACCAGCGTGAACTGCAACAGCAACGTGCGCTGCAGAAACGAGAAATTATCGTCCGAGACCATCGTCAGCACGGTCTCGCCATCCGCACCGACATGGGCGTCGATGCCTTCCATGTTGTCGATCTCGTGGCCGAGATCGGCGGCGAACAGCTCGGGGCCGTCGACCAGCGCGCCGGGGGCGATCGACTTCAAGGCTAGCGAACGGATGCGGATGTTGACGCCGGTGAACCAGGAGAATTTGCGCTCCAGGATCAGAAGCTCGCCGGAGGGCAGCAGCACGGCGTCGCTGATGTCGAAATTTCCGGTGCGGCGCACGCTGAACTGCCCGGGCGAGGGACCGCCGATCAGGAAGGCGATCAGGTTGCCGTCGCGGTCGAGTCCGCGCTCGGAGAGCGCGATCAGCGTGCCGGCGAGCGGCTGCCCCTTGGGCACGAATACCAGCGCCTCCAGCCCCTTGTTGCGCGGCAAAGTCCGCGCCGCGGGCGGCAGCGGCAGTACCTCGCCGCGGGCGCGGGTAAATCCTTTCGCGAAATCGAAGCGCATCAGCGCGTTGACGCGCTCGAGCCCGACATAGACGAAGGAACCATCGAGCGCGATCGATTCCGTGTCGTACCAGTAGCGCTTCTCGGTGATCGGCCGCCCCTCGGCGTTGAGCATCGGCGCGGCCTCGACGTTGTCGAGCCCGGCCATGTCGCGCCCCGCGTAAAGGATGGTCCCGCTGAACCATGCGCCCTGATCGGAGAGCGCGATGAAGCGCTCGCCTTTGGTATCGAGGAAGCGGATGCCGGAAAGGCCGCCGAAGCCGCGATAGGGCGAGGTCAGCACCAGGCCGCTGCGATACTCCAACGCGCCGAAGCGGGTGCGTGCGCGATCGCGCGGCTCGAACGAAGGGATCTGCCGCGCGTTGACCTCGATGGCGACCGGCTCGGTGACGGTGTGCTCGGCGTGGCCGGCAGATTTCGGCGGTGGCTCCGTCGCGCGCTGAGCGCGCGCAAGCGAAGGGAGCGCTGATATGGCAGCTCCCGCCGCATGGGCGAGAAGTTGGCGGCGGGAGAAACCTGCGGTCACGAATGCAGTTTGCGGCGCGGCCGGCTTGCAGGTTGCGCAGGCGCCGAGTGCGTCTCGCTGAAGAGCTCGGCGAGCTTTTCGGTGATGGCGCCGCCAAGTTCCTCGGCGTCCACGATCGTCACCGCGCGGCGATAGTAGCGCGTGACGTCATGGCCGATGCCGATCGCGATCAGCTCCACCGGCGAGCGCGTCTCGATCTCCTCGATGATGTACCGCAGGTGCCGTTCGAGATAGTTGCCGGCATTGACCGACAGCGTGGAATCATCGACCGGCGCGCCGTCCGAGATCATCATCAGGATCTTGCGCTGCTCGGTGCGCCCCAAGAGGCGCTTGTGCGCCCAGTCGAGCGCCTCGCCGTCGATGTTCTCCTTGAGCAGCCCCTCGCGCATCATCAGGCCAAGGTTTTTCCGCGCACGGCGCCACGGCGCGTCCGCCGACTTGTAGATGATGTGGCGGAGGTCGTTGAGGCGGCCGGGATTGGCCGGCTTGCCGGCGGCGAGCCAGGCCTCACGCGATTGTCCGCCCTTCCAGGCGCGCGTGGTAAAGCCCAAAATCTCGACCTTGACGCCGCAACGCTCCAGCGTGCGCGCCAGGATGTCGGCGCAGGTCGCCGCCACCGTGATCGGACGTCCCCGCATCGAGCCGGAATTGTCGAGCAGCAACGTCACCACGGTGTCGCGGAACGTCGCCTCCTTCTCGCGCATGAAGGACAGCGGGTGATAGGGGTCCGTCACCACGCGCGACAGACGTGCGGGGTCGAGGATGCCCTCTTCGAGATCGAACTCCCAGGCGCGGTTCTGCTGCGCCATCAGCCGCCGCTGCAAGCGGTTGGCGAGGCGTGCGACGATGCCCTGCAGATGCGCGAGCTGCTTGTCGAGGTAAGAGCGTAAGCGCTCCAGCTCGTCATGGTCGCAGAGGTCTTCGGCGGCGATCACCTCGTCGAACTTCGGCGCGAAGGCATGATATTCAGGCCCGCGCGGCTCGTTGGCCCCGCGCGAATTCGGCCGCGTCGCTTCCCCCGGCGTCTCGTCGTCGCCGAGCTCGCCATCGTCGAAGGTGTCTGATGTCGAGGCCTGCGCGCTTTCCATCGCGCTCTCGCTCATCTCCTCCGTGGTCGCCTGCGCCTGGTCGGCGCTCATCTCCTGCGCGGCGTCGGAATCGGGCGAGCCTTCCGCGCCGGCCTGATCGTTGTCGCCGTCGCGGTTGTCGTCCTGGTTGTCGTCCTCGTCGGAATCGGCGTTGCGCTCGTCACCCAGCTCGAGCGCCGACAACAGGTCATGGATGGCGTCGCCGAACTTGGTCTGGTTCTCGACCAGGCTGTCGAGCCGATCGAGCCGTCTGCCGATCTTGTCCTCCAGCGTCGGCCGCCAGAGATCGACCATCTTCTTGGCCGCTGCCGGCGGCGCCATTCCGGTCAGGCGTTCACGCACCAGCATCGCGAGCGCATCCGCCAGCGGCGCATCGGCCCGGTCGGTGATCTCGTCGAACTTGCCGCGATGGAAATGATCATCGAGCATCGCGGTGAGGTTCTTCGCAACACCCGCCATGCGGCGCGCGCCGATCGCCTCGACCCGAGCCTGCTCCACCGCCTCGAACACGCCGCGTGCCTGCGGATTGCCCGGCATCAGCTTGCGGTGCAGCTTCGGATCATGACAGGCGAGCTTGAGCGCAATCGAGTCGGCGTGGCCGCGCACGACCGCAGCATCGCGCTTGGTCATTTTGCGAGCGGGCTCCGGCAGCCGCGCCTTGCCGGGCGCAAGGCCCGGGCGCTCGGCGGCGAAGCTGACGTCGAGCTCGGGCGTCTTGGCGATCGCCTTCAGGCATGATGCCACTGAGCGCTTGAACGGCTCGGTCGGCGCTTCCTTGGTGCTGCGGAATTTCGAGTTGGATGTGCTGCTCATAGCGACTTCGTAAACCAATGGCGCGTCACGCCGCCAGGATAGCCGTCAATGGCGCCGAATTCTTCGTAGCCGCTAGCGCGGTAGAAGCCCGGCGCCTGGAAACTCATCGTGTCGAGATAAGCCCGGGTCGCCCCGATCTTTCTCGCCTCGTCCTCGATCGCCGCAATCAGCTTGGTGCCGTGGTCCTTGCCGCGGAATTTCTGGTCGATCCAGAACAGCTGGATGAACAGAACCTGCGTCCAGACCCCTCCGACGATGCCGCCGACGATCTTGCCGCGCGCTTTCAGGGAAATCGCGAGGCGCTTGTACTTCTGCTTCCCCATCCGCTCATTGTTGTAGGCGATGAGCCCGGCGAGCACAGCCTTCTTGGTCGTCCCAACGGTGCGCTCGACGGTGATGGTTGCCATGACTCAAACTACATGGATCAGCTGAGCGCCACGTTGACCGCCGATTCCGGCAGCTCCGCATTGAAGCAGCGCTGATAGAACTCGGCGACCAGGGGACGCTCGAGCTCGTCGCACTTGTTGAGGAAGGTGACGCGGAAGGCGAAGCCGATATCGCCGAAGATGTCGGCGTTCTCTGCCCAGGTGATCACCGTGCGCGGGCTCATCACCGTCGACAGATCGCCATTGGCGAAGGCATTGCGGGTGAGATCGGCAAGGCGAACCATCTTGTTGACGATGTCGCGGCCTTCCTGGGTGCGATAGTGCTTGGCCTTCGCCAGCACGATCTCCACTTCCTCGTCATGGCCGAGATAGTTGAGCGTGGTGACGATCGACCAGCGGTCCATCTGGCCCTGGTTGATCTGCTGGGTGCCGTGATAGAGGCCCGAGGTATCGCCGAGGCCGACGGTGTTGGCAGTCGAAAACAAGCGGAACGCCGGATGCGGCTTGATCACCTTGTTCTGATCGAGCAGCGTCAGGCGGCCGGAGACCTCCAGCACGCGCTGGATCACGAACATCACGTCCGGGCGGCCGGCGTCGTATTCGTCGAACACCAGCGCGACGTTATGCTGGAGCGCCCAAGGCAGAATGCCGTCGCGGAATTCGGTGACCTGCTTGCCGTCCTTGACCACGATCGAATCCTTGCCGACGAGGTCGATACGGCTGATATGGCTGTCGAGGTTGACGCGCACGCACGGCCAGTTCAGGCGCGCGGCGACCTGCTCGATGTGGGTGGATTTGCCGGTGCCGTGATAGCCCGTCACCATGACGCGGCGGTTCTTGGCGAAACCTGCGAGGATCGCGAGCGTGGTGGCGCGGTCGAAACGGTAATCGGCGTCGACTTCGGGCACATGAGGATCGACTTCGGAATAGGCCGGCACCTCGAGATCGCTGTCGATCCCGAAGACCTGGCGCACCGACACCTTCATGTCGGGCAAACCGTTGACTTCCTCAACTTTGGACAGGGCGGCGGTCGTCATTCATCCTCCGAGGCCCCGGGCGGTCCCGAGACCAGTTATTTGCACTTTGGCTGCGGCTGGGTGCAGTTGCGAACCTATCAGAGACCACGTGCCGGCAGAAGCCCGCGCCCCAATCAAAGTTCCGTTGTCTTTTCATTTAGATAGGCAAGGAGCGCGATTTTGGGAAGGCTGCCCTGCGAATCACGCTCGAATTTCGCGCCCGGCAGGTGCCCTGCAGCGATCTTTGGCACTTTGGTTGCAGCTCCCTACTTATGTAAGGACTGAACCCCAACGCCCCTCCCCGACACAGAGACGATGTGACGTCCTTCCTCGATCCCTTCATAGACTTCGTCTCGGCCCATGCGGGGCTGGCGTACCTGACCCTGTTCCTCGCGGCGCTGCTGGAGGCGGTTCCGGTGGTGGGTTCGGTCGTTCCCGGCTCGACCATCATCCTGGCGCTGAGCGCCCTGATTCCGGGCGGCGATCTGAAACTGCAATGGGTGCTGCTGGCAGCCGTCCTCGGCGCCGTTCTGGGTGACGGCTCGGCCTATTGGATCGGACACAAGCAGCAGCGCGAGATCCTCAATAGCTGGCCTTTGACCAACTATCCCCGCGTGATCGAGGAGAGCGAGGCCTTCTTCCGCCGCTTCGGCACCTGGGCGGTGTTCTTCGCCCGCTTTGTCCCACCAGTCCGGGCTTTCGTGCCGGTCACCGCCGGCGCGCTCGGCATGAGGCCTTCGCGCTTCTACGCGGTCAACATCCCTGCGATCCTGGTCTGGGCACCCGCGCACGTGCTGCCGGGCGACCTCGCGATTTCGGCCTGGCATAGCTATGCCGGCCTGCCGCACCACGGGCATCCCGCCAAGCATATCTGGATGCTCGCTGTCGTCGGCGTCGCGATCATTGTGGGCCTCGTGATCTGGTTCGTCCGCCGGAGGCACGGCGGCAATCTGGCGCCTGCGAAACCGGGAGGGTGATTGCGCCACGCAGGAGCCGCGCTCCCTCTCCCGCTTGCGGGAGAGGGCTGGGGAGCGGGTGTTTCCGCAATCGATACTCCCAATGCGGAGAGAGCCCCCCCCCGGCGCTTCGCGCCGACCTCCCCCGCAAGCGGGAGAGGTTGAGCGAGCCTGTTGCCCGATCGATCCAACCAACGCGCTTCCTACGTTAACTCTTCGATCCTGCTACCGTCGCCCTCCGTCCCGGCGCGGGCCCAACATAACGCGCCCGCGGACGGATCAGCCTTCCGTGCTGTAACTGCTCGCTGGCGTGCGCGATCCAGCCGACGCTGCGGGCCATCGCGAACAGCGCGAGCTCGCTGCCGGCCGGCAGGCGCAGGGCGTGCACGAGCACTGCCAGCGCATAGTCGATGTTGACGAGCTCGCCGGTCGCCTCCGCAATCCGCTCGGGCACTTCGCGGGTGAACTTCCGCGGCGCTCCTGCGCGCGCCAGCGCGTTGAGCAGCGACTGCGCGCGCGGATCGCCGCGCTTGTAGACGCCGTGACCGAAGCCGGCAAAATGCTCACCGAGCGCGACGCGCTCGCGCACCATCGGCTCGACGTCGCGATCGACCAGCGTCTTCACGAGCTGCGAGGCCAGTACGCCGGCGCCGCCATGCTTCGGGCCCTTGAGCGCAGCGAGACCGGCGATGACGGCATCATAGAGATTGAGGCCGGTCGAGGCGGCGCAGCGCGCGGTGAAGGTCGAGGCATTCAATTCGTGCTCGGCAAGCAGCACCAGCGCGCGGCGGATGAGATCGGCGGCATGCTTGTTGTCGGGGGCCCAGGCGAGCGCGATCTGCTGATGCAGCGGCGCGGCCGACGGCTCGGCATTGAGCATGGTCGCAACCAGCAGCCGGACCATGCGCGCCCCGACCATCGCGCGGCCATCGGGCGCGCGGGTGAAGGCGCGGGGATCGGCGCTGGAGGCAAGCGCCAGCACCGCGATGGCGCGGTCGATCGGCGCGGCGCGGCGCGCGGCCTCCGCGATCGCCCGCATCTCGCCGGAGACGTGCGGGCAATTGTCCGATGCAAAGGGATCGACACCGGAGACGTCCCAGAGCAGCGTCGCGGCATGCTCCAGGGTGTCCCTCTCGGCAAGATCGACACAGTTGACCCCGCGATAGATCGCACCCTCCTCTGTGATGGTCGCGATCTCGGTGTCCATGACAGGCAGGTCGGCGTCGAAGCTGCGCAGGCCGCGCGGCTCGGGCGACGGGGCGCGGCGCTCCTTCAGGCTGCGGACGTCCTCGGCTCGGTAGCGGTTCTTGCGCGAATCCGCCGTCGGTTCCGAGCGGATCAGGCCGCGGCTGACATAGGCGTAGAGCGTCGCCGGTGAGATCGCGAGCTCGGCGGCGGCCTCACGTGCCGAGAGGTACAGCTCCTCGGAATTTTTCATATTGATTTATGTAATCAAGATTGATCAATCTGTCGAGAGGCCTGACCTTTCTCATCGTGAAAGGAGACAGGTCATGAACATCCATCTCACCAAAAGCCAGATCGGGCTGGACGGGGTTCCCGCCGCCGAAACCGTGCTCAGCCATGTCGATGGCGAGCGCGGCGAGCTGATCATTGCCGGCGAGCGTGTCGGCACGCTCGCAAGCCAGTCGAGTTTCGAGGGCGTCACCGCCCGGCTGTGGAACGGCGCATCCAGAAGCACGCTCAGCGAAGCCAATGTGCGGGCGAGTCTCGGGCTTGCACGCGAACGCGCCTTTGCGCGGCTGCCGGACCTTTTGCCGGCAACCCGCGGCATGGGCATCATCGACGGGTTTCGCGCGGCGGTCGCGGGCCTTCACGCCGAGAACGGGCTGGAGCACGAGGCGACCATTGTCGGCGCGTTTCCGGTGATCGCTGGCGCACTGGTGCAGAGCGCGAAAGGGCTCGATCCGGTGGCGCCGGATCCGAATGCGAGCCATGCCGCCGACACGCTCAAAATGCTGCGTGGCGCTGTGCCCGAGCCGCGCGAGGTCGCGGCGCTGGATGCCTATTTCGTCACCGTCTGCGATCACGGCATGAACGCCTCGACCTTCGCCACGCGCGTGGTGGCTTCGACGCAGGCCGATCTGTTCGCCGCCGTCACCGCCGGCTATTGCGCGCTGACGGGTCCGCTGCATGGCGGCGCGCCGGAGCCGGTGCTGGAAATGCTGGATGCGATCGGCTCAAGCGAACGGATCGAGCCCTGGGTCGATGCAGCGCTCGCACGCGGCGAGCGGCTGATGGGGTTTGGCCATCGTGTCTACCGCGTGCGCGATCCGCGCGCCGACGTGCTGAAGGCCGCGATCGAGCGGCTCGCCGCCGATGGCGCCGACCTGCCCTTTGCCGGCGAGGTCGAGGCCTATATCCGCGCCGCGCTGCGCAAGAAGAATCCGGAGCGGCCGCCGGAGACCAATGTCGAGTTCTTCACCGCGATCCTGCTCGATGCCCTCGCGATCCCGCGCCAGGCCTTCACGCCGATCTTCGCCGTGGCGCGCGCTGCAGGCTGGACCGCGCATGCGCTCGAGCATCGCCGGACAGGACGGTTGATCCGGCCGAGCTCGTCGTATGTGGGGGCGATGCCGAGCTAAACGCGGCTGCGCAATACAATGTCGTCCCGGCGAAAGCCGGGACCCATTACCCCAGGGAGTGGTTGTGACGCGAGCTGATAACCACGGGTCTTCGCAAAACTGCATCCTGTGGTTATGGGTCCCGGATCTGCGCTACGCTTGTCCGGGACGACGCCAGAGAGTGCGGCGACAGCTACGACGAGAGGAAGCCTACGCCTCCTTCACCACCGTCTTCAGGTAATTATACGCCTTGATGATCTCGATCAGGCGGTCTTCGGTGGAGCGGTCACCGCCGTTCGCATCAGGGTGGTGCTGCTTCACCAGCGCCTTGTACTTCGTCTTGACGTCGGCGAGCGTGGCATTGGGGCCGAGGCCCATGACCTGAAGCGCCTTGCGCTCGGCATTCATCACCTTGCGCGTTTCGGCCTTGGGCTGGGCTTCCGGTCCGCGGCGCCAGTTGGCGCGGCCATTGATCTCGCCGAACATGCTGAACGGATCGAAGGCGCCATCGATCTCGGCTTCCGCCCCCTTCTTGACGCCGCCATTGGCGCCCATCTTCCAGGTCGGACGGTGGCCGGTGAGCGCATCCTTCTGGTAGCGCGCGACCGCGTCGGCATTCATGCCGGAGAAGAAATTGTAATTCTGGTTGTACTCGCGCACGTGATCCAGGCAGAAGTGCCAGTACTCGCGCGAATTCTCGCGGCCCTTCGGCGCGCGGTGGCTGCCCTTGTTCTGGCAACCGGTCCATTCGCAGGCGACCACGGTCTCGCGCGGCTTCGCTTCCGGCTTCGCACCTCTCGGCTTGACGCGGATGGAGTCGAAGAATTTTGATGAATCGATCGGCATGACTGACTTTGACTACGCAATGCGAAAACCTTCAAGTCTTGACATTGCGATTAGCGTAAAAGCACGGGAACTAAAGTAACGCGATCGCGCGACTTAATGGCTCACAGGACCGGCAACGACATGGCTACACAAGACACTATCAGCAACAAGTTGCGCGAAGCTTTCTCGCCGGACAGCCTGCAAGTGGTCGATGAATCACATTTGCATGAAGGCCATGCGGGCCACCGGGCCGGCGGCGAGACGCATTTCCGGGTTTATATCGTGTCTGATGCCTTCAAAGGGAAGAGCCGGGTCGAGCGTCACCGCATGATTAATGCGACGCTGGCCGCGGAACTTTCCGGCGGCGTGCACGCCCTCGCCATCCACGCGCAGGCGCCGGGGGAAGGTTGAATCGCTTACCCTCCCCTGGAGGGGGAGGGTCGCTACGCATGAAGCGAAGCGCAATGCGTAGCGGGGTGGGGTGACGGTCTCTCCGCGTCGAACACCGCCCGTGCTGAGAGATCACCCCACCCCGCTCGCGCTACGCGCGATCGACCCTCCCCCTCCAGGGGAGGGTAAGCATCAAAACGACGTCCCGGCCCGCCTCGGCTTGGCTTCCTCCACCTCCGCTTCGCGCGGCACCGGTGAAATACGGAGTGCGGTGATGCGGTTGCGCTCGCGGCGCAGCACACGGAAGCGGAAGCCGTGGAACGTAAAACTCTGGCCGCGATCGGGGATCGAGCGCGCCTCGTGAATGACGAGGCCAGCGACTGTCGTCGCCTCTTCATCAGGCAGACGCCAGTCCATTGCACGATTGAGATCGCGGATCGGCACCGAGCCGTCGACCACGACCGAGCCGTCTGGCTGGGCGCGCACGCCCGCGACCACGACGTCGTGCTCGTCGGAGATATCGCCGACGATCTCTTCCAAAATGTCTTCCAGCGTCACAAGACCTTCAACTTCGCCGTACTCGTCGACGACGAGCGCAAAATGGGTCTTGCGGCGGCGGAACGCCTTGAGCTGCTCGGACACGGTGCGCATCTCGGGCACGAACCAGGGCGGCAGCGCGATGGTCGAGGCGTCGATGCGCGAGGTGTCGCCTTCGGAGGCGCGAATGGCGCGCAACAGGTCCTTGGCGTGCAGCACGCCGATGATGTTTTCGGGCTTGTCGCGCCACAGCGGAATGCGGGTGTATTCGGTCGCCAGCACCTCGCGCACCAGATCCTCCGGCGGCAGGTCGGCATTGATCATCATCATCTCGGTGCGATGGATCATGACGTCGGAGACCTGAAGCTCGCGCAGGTCGAGGAGGCCGCCGAGCATGTCGCGGTCCTGCTTCTCGACCTTGCCTTCATGGTGCAAGAGGTCGACCGCGCCGCGCAGGCGCTCGGTCGGCGACAGGATCGCCTGGTGCTCGCCAGCGAGGCCAAACAGCCGCATCAACAGGCGCACGATGACTTCCACCACCGTCAATAGCGGCCCGAGCACGTACATCGTCAGCCGCATCGGCCGCGCCACGGCGAGCGCGACGCGGTCGGGCGCGTTGATGGCGATGGTTTTCGGCAAGACTTCCGCGAAGATCACGACCAGTGCCGTCATCACGCCGGTCGCATAGAGCACGCCGACCTCGCCGAACCAGGTGGTGAAGATACCGGTCGCAATCGCCGAGGCCCCGATGTTGGCGATGTTGTTGCCGAGCAGCAGCGCGCCGATCAGACGCTGGCGCATGTCGAGCAACTGGGAGACGACGTCGGCCTCGCGATGCCCCTGCTTGGAGAGCCGCAGCATGCTGGCGCGCGAGGCGCCGGTCAGCGCGGTCTCGCTCGCGGCGAAGAACGCCGAGACCAGAAGGCAGAAGACGACGATGGAAAAACCGAGCCAATCCATGACCCAACCGCCGATATCAATCGCTCATCACGCCTTGCGCGCGAGCTTGTCGTTGAGGAAGTCGCGCACCAGCGACGGCTCGACGTCTTTTGCGATCACAGCGCGCCCGACAGCCTCCAGCAGGATGAAGGTGAGCTTGCCGCGCTTGACCTTCTTGTCCTGCGCCATCAGCGCCAGCAGTGCGTCGGCGTCGGCAAGCCCTTCCTGCGCAAAGCCGGCGATGTCCTGGAGCCGCGTCGGCAGCCCTGCTTCCGCAAGGTGACGTTCGACGCGCGCCGCGTCCGCCGCACCGATCATGCCGAGCTTTGCGGAAAACTCCGCCGCCAGCACCATCCCGATGGACACGCCCTCGCCGTGGAACAGCCGGTCGGAGAAGCCGGTGGCAGCTTCCAGCGCGTGACCAAAGGTGTGGCCGAGATTGAGCAGCGCCCGCTCGCCGGTCTCGCGCTCGTCACGCGACACGACGCCCGCCTTCGCGCGGCAGGAGGTCGCGATCGCGTGCTCGCGCGCCGAGCCGCCCTTGAAGATATCGGCGTGGTTCTTCTCCAGCCAGGCGAAGAAGGCCTCGTCGCCGAGCACGCCATATTTGGCGACCTCGGCATAGCCGGCGCGGAACTGCCGCGGCGACAGCGTGTCGAGCACGGCGGTGTCGGCAATGACGAGCACCGGCTGGTGGAAGGCGCCGAGCAGATTCTTGCCCTTTGGCGAGTTGATGCCGGTCTTGCCGCCGACCGATGAATCGACCTGCGCCAGCAGCGAGGTCGGCACCTGCACGAAATCGACGCCGCGCCGTAGGATCGCCGCCGCAAAGCCGGCGAGATCGCCGACCACGCCGCCGCCGAGCGCGATGACGAGATCGTTGCGCTCGATCTTCGCAGCGATCAGCGCCTCGCTGACCTTTTCGAGCCCGGCATGGGTCTTGGAGATCTCGCCTTCCTCGACGACGATGCGCGAGGTCGGGATGCCCGCGGCCGCGAGCGAAGCTTCAGTCGGCTCCAGCCAATGCCTTGCAACGGTGCGATCCGTCACGATCGCGGTGCGCACGCCGGGACGCAAGGTCGCGACGCGCGCGCCGAGCGAGGCCAGCACGTCGCGGCCGATGATGATGTCATAGGTGCGCTCGCCGAGCGCGACGTCGACGATAACAGGATCTGAATGTTTCAACGGCGCGGTCATCTCGCGGCACTCGCTACATCGAAGGGTGAGGCGCGCCGCAGAGATGGTCGCGCAGCGTCTCGAGGCACTCCTCCACGATCCGGTCATGCGGCACGTCGCGCGAGGAGATCGTGAGGTCGGCATTCTGGTAGACCGGCTCGCGCTCGCTCAGCAGCCGGGTCACCGTCCCTTCCGGATCGGCGGTTTGCAGCAGCGGGCGATCGGCGCGGCGGCGCACCCGCCGCATGATGACGTCATGATCCGCCCTGAGCCAGATCGAGACCGCCTTCGCCGCGATGCGCGCCCGCGTCTCTTCGCGCATGAAGGCGCCGCCGCCGGTGGCGAGCACCAGCGGGCCGCCGTCCAGGAGGCGCGCGATCACCCGCGTCTCGCCGTCGCGAAAATAAGGCTCACCGTGGCGCTCGAAGATTTCCGGTATGGTCATGCCGGCGGCCGCCTCGATCTCGGTGTCGGCATCGACGAAGGGCAGCTTGAGCCGGGCCGCGAGGCGCCGCCCGATGGTGGATTTGCCGACCCCCATCATGCCGACCAGCACGATCGAGCGGCCCGCAAGCGCCGACAGGATGTCGGGCTCGGGCGAGCTTGGGGCTGGCATGGCGGCTTCGGACATGGACCTCGCTCAATCTGCCGCCAAAGGCGGCATTCGGGCCACCTATACGACCCCGAAGGGGCCCTCGCCAGAGACTCTTGCCACGAAACGGCGAACATGTTGGATGATTTCATTGGTTAATTCGTCCCGACGAGACCCTACCGAGACCCTTACCGAGATCTGGCCCGATGCCCAGCCTGTTCCGCTTCCTGACGGTCGTCGCCGTGCTCGCCGGCATCGTCTATGGCGTGATCTTCACGCTGGCCAATTTCGTCAATCCAAAGCCGCGGGAAATGACGGTGACCATCCCGCCTGACAAATTTCTCAAGAAATAGGCGCTAGCCTCCGGGGCATGCCAACCAAGCCCTCAAATATTCAACTGACCGGCCTGTTCCTCGACATGCTCGCGGCGGAACAGGGCGCCGGCCCAAATACGCTCGACGCCTACCGCCGCGACCTCACCGACTTCTCCGACTTCCTCAGCCACAAAGGCCGGGATTTCATCGGTGCGGACACGCAAGTCTTGCGCGACTATCTCGCTGATCTCGATACGCGCGGCTTCAAATCCACCAGCGTCGCGCGGCGCCTGTCAGCGATGCGGCACCTGTTTCGCTTCCTGCTCAACGAGCGGATCCGCAGCGATGATCCCGCCGCGATCCTCTCGGGGCCGAAGCGCGGCCGCGGCCTGCCGAAGGTGCTGTCGATTGCCGACGTCGATCGCATGCTGACGCGCGCGAAGGAGCTGGGCGAGATGGCGGATGCTTCGCCCTCGCAGCGGCTGCGCAGCTTGCGGCTCTATTGCCTGCTGGAAGTACTCTACGCCACCGGCCTGCGTGTCTCCGAGCTGGTCTCGCTGCCGCGCTCGGCCGCAAAACGCGACGCGAGGATGATCGTGGTGCGCGGCAAGGGCAACAAGGAGCGCCTGGTGCCGCTCAACGAGGCCGCGCGGCAGGCGATGGCGGATTATCTTGCCGCAACCGATGCGGCGAAGAGCGACAAGGGCGACGGCAAGGCGAGCAAGAAAGGCAGCCTCGCGACGTCAAAATGGCTGTTTCCCTCCTTCGGCGAGAGCGGCCACCTGACGCGGCAGCATTTTGCGCGCGACCTGAAGGAGCTCGCGGTCGCCTCCGGGCTTCAAGCGCGCCTGGTCTCCCCGCACGTGCTGCGCCACGCCTTTGCCAGCCACCTCCTGCACAACGGCGCCGATTTGCGTATCGTGCAGACGCTGCTCGGCCACACCGACATCTCGACGACGCAGATCTACACTCATGTGGTTGAGGAGCGGCTGAAGATCCTGGTGCGCGACCTGCACCCGCTGGCGGAGAAGTAAGGTCTCGCGGCCGAATCGCAGCTGCCGTAGCCCGGATGAGCGCGACGACATCCGCGACCGGCGCCCGAAGCACCACTTGCCCCGGATTTCGCAACGCTCATCCGGGCTACAAAGCTGACACCATCCGCCTTGACTTCGGCCGTTTCTCCGCAGAAAGAGCCGTCTCCTGCCCGTGATTTGGCGCGCTGCGTCGGTGCGCACAAGCCAACTCATTGAAGAAGCTACACTTCTATCCGCGGCCCCAAATCCGTTTCGCCTCCTCGCCCCGTCTTCCCTATATTGAGCCGATGCAAGACCACATGCGCAGCTATCTCGACTTCGAAAAGCCCGTCGCCGAGCTCGATTCCAAGCTCGACGAATTGCGCGCGCTCTCGGCCTCCGGCGACATCGCCGAGGAGGTTGGCAAGATCGAGGACAAGGCGGCGCAGGCGCTCGCCGACCTCTATGCGAATTTGACGCCGTGGCAGAAGACGCTGGTCGCGCGTCATCCGCAGCGGCCGCACTTCTCCGATTTCATCAATGGCCTGGTCACCGAATTCACCCCGCTCGCCGGCGACCGCAAGTTCGGCGAGGACGAGGCGCTGGTGGCGGGCTTCGGCCGCTTCCGCGGCGAAGCCATCTGCGTGATGGGCCAGGAAAAGGGCGATTCCACCGATAGCCGCATCAAGCACAATTTTGGCATGGCGCGGCCCGAAGGCTACCGCAAGGCGGTGCGGCTGATGGAGATGGCCGAGCGGTTCGGCCTGCCCGTACTGTCGATCGTCGATTCCGCCGGCGCCTATCCCGGCATCGGTGCGGAAGAGCGCGGACAGGCCGAGGCCATTGCGCGCTCGACGGACGCCTGCCTGTCGCTGGGCGTGCCGAACGTTGCAATCATCACCGGCGAGGGCATGTCGGGCGGCGCGATCGCCATCACCACCGCGAATCGCGTCCTGATGCTGGAGCACGCGATCTACAGCGTGATCTCGCCGGAGGCCGCCTCCTCCATCCTCTGGCGCGACGGCACCAAGGCCCAGGAAGCCGCTAACAGCATGAAGATCACGGCCCAGGACATGCTGCGCTTTGGCGTGATCGACAGCATTTTGAAGGAGCCGGTCGGCGGCGCGCATCGCGACCCTGCCGCCATGATCGCCACCACGGGCGAGGCGATCGAGCAGGCCTTCAATGAGCTGCGTAACCTGGACGCCGACGCCATCCGCAAGCAGCGCCGGCAGAAGTTTCTCGAGATCGGCCGCAAACTCGGGTGATTGGCCCTCACTGAGGCCATGGCGCCCTCGTGCGCAGGGGCTTCCACACCGTCATGCCCGGGCTTGTCCCGGGCATCCACGTTTCTTGGTGCTGCGGGAAAGGTCGTGGATGGCCGGGACAAGCCCGGCCATGACGTCGAGCCAGCCCCGCTAAACCCCCATTAACCCTTTTTTCGGCCGAATCGGCGATCCCAGCCCAAATTAGGCCGCTACGCCGTGATTTAGTCTTTGTTGACCATCCCTATGGGGCAACGGGCTCGTGATCCGCACTTGGGTTGCGACGGTTTGGCCCAGAGGGTAAGATTTTAATCAATGGCTTCAGGGCACAAGCGCTGGGGCTTGGTCTGCAAAAAGCCCGCTTCCCGCGGGTCCGGATCGCCGGTCAGGCCATGCTCCAGAAATGGGGTTTTCGCTGACATGCCCGGTGAGTGTGGGGTCCATCTTGATTTCTAGCTCGCTTGCACGCGCGCTTTTGACGTCGGTTGCGCTTGTCGCCAGCGTGCTGCTGGCTGGCTGCGATACCGACCAGGTGTCGCTCGCCGCCAACGCCAAGGCCAATCAGCCCGTCCCGCCAAAGCTTCTCGCCGCGATGACCGAGAAGGACATGGATCTGCAATCGCCGATCCTGGTCCGCCTGTTCAAGCAGGAGGCCGAGCTCGAGGTCTGGAAGCAGACCCGCTCCGGCCAGTTCGCGCTGCTCAAGACCTATCCGATCTGCCGCTGGTCTGGTGATCTCGGCCCCAAGGTGCGCGAAGGCGACCGCCAAGCCCCCGAGGGGTTCTATTCGATCAACCCCAGCCAGATGAATCCGCAGTCGGCCTATTACCTCTCGTTCAACACCGGCTATCCCAACGCGTTCGATCGCGCGCTCGGCCGCTCCGGCTCGCAGCTCATGGTGCACGGCGACTGCTCCTCGCGCGGCTGCTACGCAATGACGGACGAGCAGATCGCGGAGATCTATTCGCTCGGCCGCGAATCCTTCTTCGGCGGCCAGAAGGCATTTCAGTTCCAGGCGTATCCGTTCCGAATGACGCCGGTGAACATGGCCAAGCACCGCAACAATCCGAACATGGCCTTCTGGAAGATGATCAAGGAAGGCAATGATCATTTCGAGGTGACGCGGCAGGAGCCGAAGGTCGACTTCTGCGAGAAGAAGTACGTCTTCGACGCCGCCAAGACGCCGGACGCCAAGCGCGATCCGGTGTTCGACGCCTCCGCAAAGTGCCCGGCCTATGTGATCCCCGACGACATCGCAAACGCCGTGCGCGAGAAGCAGGAGAAGGACGAGGCGGAATACGCCAGGCTCGTCGCCAAGGGCACGCCAATGGCGCGCATGAACACCGGCATCGACGGCGGCATGAACAAGGTGTTTGCCGCGAAGATTCCGGAAGGCTCGACCGGCCTGTCCGAGGGCGCCGAAGGCAACACGCTCCAGATGCTGGCGATGTCGAAAGCGCCCGGCACCATCCCCGGCACGGTCAATCCGCCGAGGCCGAACCTCGAGCCTGCCGCAGCAAGCCCGCAGAGCGAGCCGGTCGTGGCCGCCCCCGCGCAGGCCAGCAACACCCGCGTCGCGTCCGCCGCGCCGACTGATAAGTCCCAAGAGAATTCGCAAGGCGGCGGCTTCTTCTCAGGCCTTGCCCGCAAGATGGGCATGGGCACCGCCGACACCACGGCGACCACGTCGCCGACGCCGGCCAGCACTTCGGCAACTCCGCCCACGGCGGCATCCCGGCTGAAGGCCGCGGTGACCCGGTTCGTACCGCATCACGACACGGCAAAGGAAACGGCCAAGGAAGCGGCCAAGCCGGTCGCAGCCGCCAAGCCCGCCGAGCCGAAGCCGGCCGACACCAAGGTCGCCGCCTCACGCCCGCCGCTGAAGCCTTCAGTGTCGGACAGCGCGGCTGCCGCCGGCAGCAAAGACGCGCAGCTGGCAGGCGCTGCGCCGGTGATGTCGTCGAACTCGTTCGACAGCCGGTTCGGGGCGGTGAAGTAAGCGACGTCTTCGTCGCGGCCAGCGGCACACTCCGGTGTCATCGCCCGACTTGCCGCCTTCGCTGAAGCTTCGGCGAGCCGAGTTCGCGAGCCTCGTCGGAGCCTTGGTGGAGACGGGATCGGGCGATCCAGTATTCCAGAGACGGTTGAGATTGAGCGGACAGGCCGCGGTGTACTGGGTCGCCCGGTCAAGCCGGGCGACGACGGCGGAGATTGAGGGGAGAGCGTCGTGTCTCAGAGGTTACAGGTTACGCGGCCGGCGCACCTCAATCCTCACGCATATCGCCCATGGCAGTGCTTGTACTGCTAACGCAAATAATGATCTCAATAGCTTACGGGGTAAGAAAATTGGGCTGTCAATCTTTTGTCAAACGGCCTGCCTTTTCTTCTGTGCATCTCGGCATGTTGGAGCGTCCCAGCTTTCTCCGAGTCTCTGATGCGCTTCAGCTTGGCCCCAGTACTTCACAGCGCTTAGCTGTAGCGAACGCATCGTCGGGCTTCGTCTTGGGCTGCTGGGGTAATTGTACAGTTGCGCTGCGTTGATAGCGACCGAAGTTTTCACCATGGAAAATGGCTGAAGGGCAGAGGGCTCGAAACCGTTATCGTGGATCCACGAAGCAATCCCGAAACAGACGGGTCTTAACCTTCATCGGGTGGATAGGGGATTCGTGTCATGTGGCGCATCATCAACGCACTTTATGAAGAGTACTGCCAGGCCCGGCTTGACGAGATGCTGCGGCTGGATGCCGTCAAGTAGAGACCGCAGGCTGATCCCGCTTCCTTGGTGCGGCCGAGTAGCTGGCACACCTTCGGCGACCCGTAGACCGTCGAGCGCTATCGCAGCGGCTGCGCCGCTTGAAACCCCAATAAATAATTGCATTGGCTGATTGGTGAGGCTGACGTGGACCGTGGTGGTCTGCGCTCTGTAAGTGCATGCCTATCCCCATTGATAAGCCTCGGCACTAATAGATCTATTAGCGTGACCCCTTATGGCTGGGGATGCCTTGTAGAGCGCAGGAATCGGGAAATCGAGAAGACCAGCACTGCAGGACCGCTGGGAGCCGCAAGGCGATGGGCTTCTTTCGCCGAACAGTTCGTCGTCAGAGAATCGGGTACAGTTGGCCCTTTACTACCTGCTCCTCCGCCCTCGTTGGTCTGTCCATGCGAAAAGAAGCGAAAGCACTTCACGGTAAAGCAGTTGATTCCCTAGTGATGGCTGTCGATCATTTCAACAGATGTTGGGATCGAGGGCGCACTGAAACAGTGCTAATTATGCTCGATCATGCTTTCGAGTTGCTTTTGAAGACCATCATTGTGCATCGAAACGGAAGCATTCGAGAAAAGAATAAGGAGGGCATGACGATTGGATTCGATTTATGCCTCCGCAAATGCGTTTCCGATAACCTCCTAAAGTGCCTCACCGAGGACCAGGCGGTGACGCTTCAGAGTTTGAACACCCTTCGAGATGCGGCGCAGCACTACATGATTGAGCTAAGCGAGGAGCACCTTTACGTCTACGCCCAATCGGCCGTTAGTTTATTCGCCAAACTCGTCAAAGACGTTTTGAAACGACCACTGGATGGTGATGTGCCGTCACGCATTCTTCCGGTTTGCGCCAACCCTCCTTCAGACCTTGCGACTCTGTTTGATGCTGAATTTGCGGACATCAAACGAATGGTGAGCCCTGGATCCAGGAGGAGGCTTGATGCTCGAAACAAGTTGCGATCACTGGCCGTTTTGCAAAGTTCGCTGGATGGCAAGAAGAGCCAGGCAAGCGACGGAGAACTCGACAAAATAGTTAGAAAAATAAATGCGGGTGAAGATTGGCGACAGATCTTTCCCGGTGTTGCAACACTGAAAATTGAGCCACAAGCGCAAGGCAAAGGACTTTCGCTCAAAATCACTCGCAATCAAGGGGAGGCGGTTCACCTAGTCGACGAAGGTAATCCTGACGCTACAGTTATGGCTGTCCGCAAGGTCAACGAGCTGGATTTCTACAGTCTAGGCCTCAGAGACATTGCCAAAAAGTTGAAAAGGTCGGAGGCGAAGCTTCTGTGGCTAATCGTGCAAGACAGAATGCAAGATAATCCCGAGTATTTTAAAGAGATCAAGATCGGCCGATCACTCCACAAGCGCTATAGCGGAAAATGTCTTGCTTCTCTCTCTGCGAGGTTAAGCAAAATCGATCTCGACGCCTTGTATGCGAGCAGGACGGTGAGCTCGACAAAAAACTCAGGCAGCGCTGCGACAGCCGAATGACACGTCGTATCCCCACATGAAGAGTGCGGCTTTAATCTCCCTGGGGCTAGCGCCACACGTAACATTTCGGATGAGCTTGGAAGTGAGCCGCATCATCGAGGCGGGGCAAAAGTCCCTCTCCCAAGTCGTGAACAACTCTAAGTGCCTCGCTGTTAGAGCCTTTTGGATGGCTCAATCTGCTGAGAGGCTTGCCAACTCAATGGCAGTCGCCTGAGGGTCATTGCCGTTCCAAGGAGTACTTCAGCCCAGCATCCTTTAGTCCGTGAGCGGTCCAGATGTCGTGGGGGTCAAGACATCGAGACCAGGCTGCTGACCTGCCACTCAGAGGAACTGCTAACTAGGTCTGCGAGCGCCATTCCATTCCGAAGCCAAGAACTCGCAGAAGGATTGAAGAATCTGATCTTGTGTCATGAACTGTGAGTTGCCAGTTCCAAGATCGAGCCATCGTCTGCTGCTCTGCCCTTCAAGTCGGCGAACCTCGCGGCAAGCGTTGCCCAAATTTGATTGACCTTTTCCATCCCGCCCGAATTTGCGTGCCCTAAACCGCCAGTGTGCGGCACCCCGTAGATCTCCGTTCCGTTGTAGATAGTGTGCGCTGAGGGTACGTACGCATCTTTGAGCTTGAGATCGGGCAATCCCAGCTCTCGTCGAAGAGAGTTGAATGTCTTTGCGCCAAGGCAGATGGCCATCAAAGGCTGGACTATCCCCATCTGAGGAAGAGTATAGGTTTTGGCGCAATACAGCATGTCCGTCATCGGAGCATTGCCGGTCATAGTGCCCGGTTTTATGAACACCAGGACGTCTGTTGCATACGTCTGCGATCTACTTCTGCGGTGTCCGGGCCGAAAGTTTTGATATAGCCGCAGTTAACTCAGAAAAAGCAATGCCTAGTCCAAGCTACTGTGTACTTCAGAGGTGGCGTCTAGAACTGAAAGTCGGGATCGGGTTCTGATAAAAAGCTAGGCTGATCCGCGGCATAGGCGAGATCAGCCCCAGCCAACCTAATCAGGCCACCGGCCTCACCGACTTGCTCGTCTCCGTATATCTTGCACATGTCCCAATTAGATGTGATGTTACGACTAGCAAATTTCATTAGTGCCCGGCTGTGAGCTGCGGCTCATAATTCATATTCTTGGTGGGTGGAATGGGGGTTTTCCGTTTCCGTCGCAGTATTGGTATTCTTCCTGGCGTACGACTGAATTTGAGTGGCAGCGGAGCGAGCGTCTCGGTAGGGCCTAGAGGCCTTCACTTCACAATTGGGCCGCATGGCACAAGAACAACAGTCGGATTGCCGGGCACCGGGTTGTCCTGGTCGCAATATCGGGCTTACTCAGCGGAGCGGTCGCGTCTTCGTGTCGATCTGAATGAACGAGCGTACGTGGCTACTAACGATGAAGCAGCAACAATCATAGATAGTGCTCCTATTGAGCAGCTGGTCGCGAATTCGACAATCGACATTGCGGGCGCATTGAACGATGCGAGATCAAGGTGGCGATCCTATCGATCCGCTCTTTGTTGTTTTTCCGTTCTATTCGCCTTGGTTCTAATCGTCGCTATCAAAAACGCCTCGCCAGCCGTTGCGTTCCTTGTCGCCGCCTGTGCGGCTCTCATCCTGGGAGGCATCTTTAGTCACGGCCGAAGCGTCAGTACGCTCTCCCTTGATTACGATCTGACCAATCAGGATTTGAAGCGTTTTGGTGACTTGACGAAGGCTTTTGCTGCACTCTCAACCTCATCGGGACTATGGAGGATACCACTCGAAAGAGAACAGCCCGATTGGAAGAGAAATGCAGGGGCGGCGAAGACCGTGGAAAGGAAGGCGATATCGCTATCAAAAACGACTCCAGCCCTCGTCAGGAGCAACGTGGAATTCCTGCGGCTTCCATTAGGAAAAGAAGACGTATATTTCGCGCCTGATGCTATCCTGGTCGAGGCTGGCCATGCGATTGCTGCTCTCCGTTACAGTGATCTCCAGCCGGCGAGTAGAGCAACCCGGTTCATTGAAAACGACTCCGCGCCCACCGACGCCACGGTTGTTGGTGAAACCTGGCGATACGTAAATCGAAATGGTGGACCGGATCGGCGGTTTAACAGCAATCCGAAGCTACCCATTTGTCTCTACGGTGAGATCGACCTGTGCTCCGCCAGCGGTTTGAACGAGCGCATACATTGCTCACGATTGAATGTTGCTGAACAGTTTGTCAGTGCCCTGGCTCAAATGCGAAGCCGCCCGACATTACTTCCTTCTACACAAGACGAGAGCCATATCAGCGGCGACAATGAGCATGTCTCCACCGCTTACGCTGGCGAGACGGACGCCGCACGTTCTCTTGCGATAAATCATGGAAGGTTCTGGGAGTTCCTCCTAGTGGAAGAGTTGATGAAAACTCGCTTGCGGAGGTTGAAAGCCGATTACGACAAGTTCTTCTCTCGCGAGCGCATTGACTCGTCACGCAACTTTTCTGGATGCGAGTTTCTCAACTGGATAGTTGCTGAATTAGAGAGGCTTTCGGCAGCGCTAGCTACGATCACAGCCTGTGTAGACAAGCAACTGATCGAAGCCATGGGAGCGCCAGGCGTTCCGGGAGACCCGATGAAGATACTGGCGGCCGTCGATTCGCTCTTTCAAGCTGTAAGACGTTTTCTAACTTTTGAGGTCTCAGTTTCTGAGGCGGAGGTGCCACCTGCATACTTAAAAATTAGAGAGGCCTTCCGCGGGATTACGCAAGCAATGATCGCAACTATGGAAGACCTGCTGGGTCAATGGACGTGCAACACTGAATCCCTGAAGCAAGGTAGCCGCGAATTCAATTTGAAAGTCAATGTTGCTATGCCTCAACTCACTGCCGCATCAATCGAGATAGACAGCGTAAAAAAGGCCGTCCACTCGTCTAGATCTGAGAGGCCTTGAGTTCTGATTCTGCGGCCGCTTGCTATGAGTACTACCTAAGGGAGATACATGTGACGAAGACATGGTTCTCCTTTTGGATCGCTTAGCTTCACGAGCACGCTCCGTTGAGCGGTAAAATGGCTATTCCGGTTTTTGCGCAAGGGTTTCGACTACCACGGCATTCGCTTGGGTGGGCCCCACAGGCCGTTCCCTGTAGAAGAGCAGTTTATATCCTTCGAGAGCGTATCGAACTTCTCCGGCTTTAGGCAATTCCAGGTAGTTCTCGCCGTGGCCCTGGACAGTTTCAATGTAAATGTGACCACCAGCTTTCAGTGTGACGTCCACATCTGAAATGAAATGCTGGATCGGGTAATGGACGCAAAGGATCGCCGAGAACGAAGATTGTCATTCGGCCTGCAATATTGCCCCCCTAAGCCGGGGGATCGGCGTCCAAAATTGACCCCCTGTAGGTTGGTCTGT
>NZ_JBBIAR010000045.1:0-76481 GCF_054185165.1 Bradyrhizobium sp. UFLA05-109
CAGCTCCTGCACCGTGCGACGGACGTTGAGCGCGTTGCCGTAGCCGTGATCGGCATCGACCAGCACTGGCAACGCGGAGGCCCGCGACATCCGTCGCATCTGCTCGGCAAGTTCCATGAGCGTGATCAGCGCGATGTCGGGATCGCCGAGCACGGCGAGCGAGGCCACCGAGCCGCCGAACATACCGAGCGGAAAGCCGAGATCCTCGGCAATGCGGATCGAGATCGCGTCATAGACCGAGCCGGGACGAACGCAGCCCTGCCTGGTGAGGATCGATCGCAGTTTCTCGCGGCGTTGACGGAAGGCCATGGTTTCGTCGCTCCCAGTTCCTCGTCCTGAGGAGCGCGGAACGCGCGTCACGAAGGACGAAGGCCCCGCTCTCGGCCTCGCCCTTCGAGACGCGCGCGAAGTGCGCGTTCCTCAGGGGGAGGGTCTACATTTAGAACCGCGTCGCTGCCTTACGCAAACTCCAGGATCAGCGCGTCCACCGCGAGCGTGGCGCCGGCGCTGGCGTGGATCTTCTTGACCGTACCGTCGCGCTCGGCGCGCAGCACGTTCTGCATTTTCATAGCTTCGACGACCGCAAGCGTCTCGCCGGCCTTGATCTCCTGCCCTTCCGTCACCGCAATCGAGACCACCAGGCCGGGCATCGGGCAAAGCAGCTTCTTGCCGGTGTCGGAGGCCGTGGTCACCGGCATCAGTCGCGCGGACGACGCTTCCGTCTCGGTCCAGACATAGACCGGCACCTCGACGCCCTGATGGGCGAGCCGAACGCCGTTCGGAATGGGACGCACCTGCACGGCGATGAAGTGACCGTCGATTGTGCCCTGCCAGACCGGTTCGCCCGGCCGCCACGGCGATTCCAGGAGATGGGCATTGCCCGCCTTGCCCTCGGCATCAAGGAAACGCACCGCGATCGCTTCACCTTCGCGCGCGATCTCGAGCGCGATCTCCTGGCGGTCGAGCCACACCGCGCGGCGGCGCTCGCGCTGCACGACGCGGCCGCCGAGCTGGCCGGAAATCTGCCGCTTGCGCTCTCCGAGCACGTGATCGATGGCGGCGCCGACGGCGGCGATCCGCCGCACGACCTCGCCTTCAGGCTCGCGCGCCGAAAACCCCTTCGGAAACTCCTCGGCGATGAAACCGGTCGACAGCCGTCCTTCGCGCCAGCGCGGATGGTTCATCAGCGCGGAGAGGAACGGAATGTTGTGACGGATGCCGTCGACATAGAACGCATCGAGTGCGGTCGCCTGCGCCTCGATGGCCGCGGCGCGCGAGGGCCCATGGGTGACGAGCTTGGCGATCATCGGATCGTAGTGGATCGAGATCTCCCCGCCCTCCTGCACGCCGGTGTCGTTGCGCACCGTGATGCCGTCCTTGCTTAGCTCCGCCGGCGGGCGGTACTTCACGAGGCGCCCGATCGAGGGCAGGAAGTTGCGGAAGGGATCTTCGGCATAGAGACGCGACTCCACCGCCCAGCCGGTAAGCGCAACGTCCTTCTGCGCGATGGTAAGCTTTTCGCCGGCAGCGACCCGGATCATCTGCTCGACGAGATCGATGCCGGTGACGAGCTCGGTCACGGGATGCTCGACCTGGAGGCGGGTGTTCATCTCCAGGAAATAGAAGCTCTTGTCCTGGCCCGCGACGAATTCGACTGTGCCGGCGGAATCATAGTGCACGGCCTTCGCCAGAGCGACCGCCTGTTCGCCCATCTTGCGGCGGGTGGTCTCGTCGAGCAGCGGCGACGGCGCCTCCTCGATGACCTTCTGGTTGCGACGCTGGATCGAGCATTCGCGCTCGCCGAGATAGATCACGTTGCCGTGCTTGTCGCCAAGCACCTGGATCTCGATGTGACGGGGATCGACGATAAATTTTTCGACGAAGACGCGGTCGTCGCCGAACGAAGCCTTGGCTTCCGCTTTCGCCAGATTGAAGCCTTCGGCGACCTCGCTCTTCGAGTGCGCAATGCGCATGCCCTTGCCGCCGCCGCCGGCGGACGCCTTGATCATCACGGGATAGCCGATGTCGTCGGCAATGCGCACCGCGTGCTTGTCGTCCTCGATGACGCCGAGATAGCCGGGCACGGTCGAGACCTTGGCTTTGGCGGCCGCCTTCTTGGATTCGATTTTGTCGCCCATCGCCGCGATCGCGCCGGGGTTCGGGCCGATGAAGACGATGCCGGCCGCCTCCAGCGCACGCGGAAATGCCTCGCGCTCGGACAGAAAGCCGTAGCCGGGGTGCACGGCCTCTGCGCCCGTCTTGCGGCAGGCCTCCACGATCTTCTCGATCACCAGATAGCTTTCAGCCGCGGCCGATGGGCCGATCAGGACCGCCTCGTCAGCCATCTCGACATGCAGAGCATCGCGGTCGGCCTCGGAATAGACCGCGACCGTCTCAATTCCCATCCGGCGGGCAGTCTTGATGACCCGGCAGGCGATTTCGCCGCGATTGGAGATCAGAATGCGTTTGAACATGCTTTTCTTGGTTCTTCGACCTTGGGCGGGACCCCTCCCTCACCCGTTCGGGCTGATGGGACAGGCCGTGATGTGTCCGTGGTACAGCAAAATGGGCCGGAGGCAACGGTCTAAATCCGTCCCCGCCCTGGCCTACCAGCGATCCCGGCCGGCCTTATCGCCTTCTCAAAGCCGGCCTTATCGATCCCTATCTGCTGCCGACTTAGCCGCTTCCCGCACCAGCTCGTGGACAAAGCCAAGCTTCCCGATCACCGCCGGTGACAGGATGAAAGGATAGAGGTCGCGGGCGCCCATCGCCCGGTTGACACTGTTGATGGCAAAGGTGAAGGGCAGCCATGCATTGACGAGCCTCTCGACATCAACCGCCACATAGGGGTTGAAGCGGATCCGCGCCGTCAGCTCGCCTGCTCGATCGATCCTGGGGCGCACCTCCATGCCGAATTCGGAGGCCATCTCGAGCGTATCGACGATGTGGAGGTAGTGGGCCCAGGTCTCGGCGAAATCCTCCCAGGGATGTGTGGTCGCGTAGGCGGAAACATAGTTCTGTTGCCAATCGGCCGGCGGCCCCTCCGCATAATGGCGCTGGAGCGCCTGCCCGTAGTCAACTTGTTCGTCGCCGAACATCGCGCGAAATTCGTTGAGCTTGCCGCCGTCGCGCACCAGCACATCCCAAAAATAGTGCCCGACCTCGTGGCGGAAATGCCCGAGCAGCGTCCGGTAGGGCTCGCCCATCTCAAGCCTGCGCCGCTCGCGTTCGATGTCGTTGGCTTCCGTCAGCGCGATCGTGATCAGGCCGTTGTCATGGCCGGTCATGATCCGCTGGCCGCTGAAGGGATCATCGGCAAGGAAGTTGAAGATCAGCCCGTGCGCGGGGTCCTCTGCCCGCGTCGCCAGCGGCAGCTTCCACCGCGAGAGTGAGTAGAACAGCCGGTGCTTGGCCACCTCGAGCTCGCGCCAGCCGGCTAGCTGCGCCGGATCGGACAGGTCGGGCACCGTGCCGTTGTGCCGGCAGGCGCGGCAGTAGAGATCGCTGCTGCCGGGCTCGGTCAGCCAGTTGCAGGCATCGAACTCGGCATTGGCGCACAGCATGCGGCCCTTGCCCTTGTCCGCCAGCGTCGTCCAGGCCGTCCCGTCAGGCTCGATCGCAGAGAGCACCTCCTTCTCGGGGAGGAAGGCAACCCGGTGCCCGCAGCGTTCGCAGGCGCGGTTCTCGAAATAGAGAACGTTGCTGCAGGCCTGGCAGACAAATAACTTCAAGGTTTACATCCCCCGGGCAGGAGTTGCTTGAGCCTGTCTCGAACCTAACTTGAACCCATCTTGGGCCCGGCGACGACGCTTCGCGACGTTAATCGTTCCTGCGAACGGAACAAATTCCTCAGGCGCGACGTTGATCCGCCGTCCACACTTCTCCGACATCATCCCCTTTACGCCGTTGCAATGGGTAGCCATCGCGCCCGGACTGTGTGAGAATTGCACCGGCACGTGCATCACAGCGGCCGCCCCCTTGAACGATCCTTTGCCTGAGACCATCGCCGCCGAAAGGCTGCGCCAGCATCTGGAGGAGATCGCCCGCGAGCGCGACAACGCCTATCGCGTATTGCAGGAGCGCGAGGCTGAGCTTGCGCGCATCCAGCGCATCGCCGGCGTCGGCGGCCTGGAGATCGATTTCCGTGACGGCGTCAGGAACCGGCGCACTCCCGAATATCTTCTGATCCACGGCCTGCCGCCGGAGGCCGCCAGCGAGACCTACGAGGAATGGGTCGGTCGCATCCAGCCGGAGGATCGCGAGCGGACGGTCAAGCACCTGTTCGGCATTCTCAAGAGCGAGAGCGAAGATTACTCCGACACCTACCGCATCATCCGCCCCAGCGACGGTGAGGTGCGCTGGATACGCGTCGTCGGCAAGATCGAGCGCGACGCGAGCGGACGGGCGGTGCGGCTGGTCGGCGCCGACCTCGACGTCACCGACCAGATGCTGGCGCAGGCGACCTTGCGGGAAAGCGAGGAGCGCTTTCGCCTGATCGCCGATAGCGCGCCGGTGCCGATCTGGGTCACCAAGCTCGACCGCAAACGCTCCTTCGCCAACCAGGCCTATGTCGACTTTCTCGGCCTGCCCTTCGAGGAGGCTATCGATTTCGACTGGCGCAAGGTGCTGCACCCGGATGACCTGCCCCAGGTGCTCCAGCAATCCGTGCAGGGCGAAGCCTCGCTAAAACCCTTCGTGCTGGAAGCACGCTACAGGCGCGCCGACGGGCAGTGGCGCTGGCTGCGCTCGGAATCCCAACCGCGCTGGGACCCCAACGGCAAGCATATCGGTTTCATCGGCGTCGCCCACGACATCACCGCCGCCAAGCAGGCGGAGATCGAGCTCAGGCAGCTCAACGAAACGCTGGAAGAGCGCATCACCGAGCGCACATCACAGCTCGAAGCCAACGAGGCTCGGCTGCTTGCGATCCTGGAGACCAGCAACCAGTACCAGGGCCTGCTCAACCTCGAAGGCAATCTGCTCTTCGCCAACACGACGGCGCTCGCCGGCATCCGCGCTGCGCCGCGAGACGTCATCGGAAAGCCGTTCTGGGACACGCCATGGTTCACTGCGACCGAAGGGATGACCGCGGTCGTCCGCAACGCTTTCGACACCGTGCTGAAGGGCGAAGCGGTGCGGATCGAGGTGCAGCTCCGCCTTCCCATCGGCGAACGCTGGTTCGATTTCAGCATCCGTCCCTTGCTCGACCAGCACGGCGAGATCTCCGGCGCCGTGCCCGAAGCCGTCGACATCACCGAGCGCCGGCGCGGCGAGGAGGCCCTGCGCCAGTCGCAGAAGATGGAGGCGATCGGCCAGCTCACCGGCGGCGTCGCGCATGATTTCAACAATCTCCTCACCATCATCCGCTCGGCCACCGACTTCCTCCGCCGGCGCGAGCTGCCGGAGGAACGGCGGCGGCGCTATGTCGATGCGATCTCCGAGACGGTCGAGCGCGCCTCGAACCTGACGGCACAGTTGCTCGCCTTTGCGCGGCGGCAGCCCTTGAAGCCGCAGGTCTTCAACGTCGGCATGCAGGTCGAAAGCGTGGCGCAACTGGTACGGCCGCTGGTCGGCGGCCGCATCGAGATCGCGGTCGAGATACAGGATCCCGACTGCTTCACCATCGCTGACATCGCGCAGTTCGAGACCGCACTGATCAACCTCGCCATCAACGCGCGCGATGCGATGAAGGACGAGGGGCGCCTGACCATCGCGGTCCGCAAGCTCAAGGGCATCCCTGCCTTGCGCACGCAATCGGCGCGCAGCGGCGATTTCGTCGCGATCTCGATCCACGACACCGGCTCGGGTATTGCGCCGGAAAATCTCGAGGCCATCTTCGAGCCCTTCTTCACGACCAAGGAGGTCGGCAAAGGCACCGGGCTCGGCCTGAGCCAAGCCTTCGGCTTCGCAAAGCAGTCCGAAGGCGACATCGCGGTCGAGAGCAGCATCGGACACGGCGCGACCTTCACGATCTATCTGCCGCAGGCGCCGAGCCCAACCCTGGCCACGCAGGCAGCGTCGCTGATGAGCGAACCCGCCGCCACAGGGCGCGGTTATCGTGTGCTGGTGGTGGAGGACAATGACGACGTCGGCCGCTTCTCCACCGAACTGCTCGAGGACCTCGGCTATGTCGTGCGCCGTGTCGCCAACGCCAATGCCGCCCTGGCGATCCTTGGCGAGAACGAGTTCGCCGTCGATCTCGTGTTCTCCGACGTCATCATGCCCGGCATGAACGGCGTCGAACTCGCCGGCCTCATCCGCGAGCGCTATCCGGGCCTGCCGGTGGTGCTCACCTCCGGCTACAGCAACGTGCTCGCCGAAAGCGCCCATCGCGGCTTCGAGCTGATCCAGAAACCCTATTCGGTCGAGTCGCTGTCGCGCATCCTGCGCAAGGCGATGGCGGAAAAGCTGCCGGTGGCGCGGTGAATAGACCACGCACGCGGCGAGCTCCGAACGACAACGCATCGGATGCCCCATGAAACCCGCCCTCCTCTCCGCCTGGCAGACCTGGGCGTTGCTGTCCGCCTGCTTCGCCGCGCTGACTGCGATCTTCGCCAAGGTTGGGGTGGAGAGCATCAATCCTGATCTTGCGACCTTCATCCGCACCATCGTTGTGCTGCTCGCCTTCTCGGTGCTGTTGTTCCTCACCGGCCAATTCGCCGCGCCATCGGCGATCTCGTCGAAAACCTGGCTGTTCCTGATCCTGTCGGGGCTCGCTACCGGCGCATCATGGCTGTGCTACTTTCGCGCGCTAAAACTCGGGCCGGCAACGCTGGTCGCACCGATCGACAAGCTCAGTGTCGTGCTGGTGGCGCTGTTCGCCTTCGCCTTTCTCGGCGAGCGTCCGACACCACAAGGCTGGCTCGGCATCGCCATGATCGGCGCCGGCGCGGTGCTGCTGGCGGTGAAACTGTAACGGAGTGCTCGCGCTGATTTGAGCGGAACCAATCTGATCCGACATCGGTTTCTCGCAGGGCGAGTTCTGCGCCTCGATCGAGAGACCGATGCCGAAGCGCAGTCCCGACCAACAGCTACAAGCCGGCCGCGCGCTGGACGCGGCGAATTTCTTCCTTGCCGACGTCCGGGACGGGCTTGGGCCTTATCTCGCCGTCTATCTCCTGACCGAGCAGCAATGGGACGCGGCGCGTATCGGCATCGTGATGTCGATCGCAACGATCGCCGGCATCGTGGCGCAGACGCCAGCCGGCGCACTGGTCGACGCAACGAGGGCAAAACGGCTGGTGATGGTCGTTGCCGCGGTCGTGGTGACGGCATCCTCGCTCCTGCTTCCGGTGTGGCCAGGTTTCTGGCCGGTCGCGGTCTCACAAGGGCTGGCACACACGTCGGCGGTTGTATTTCCGCCCGCGATCGCCGCCGTATCGCTCGGCATTTTCGGCCACCGCGCCTTCACGGCGCGGATCGGGCGCAACGAGACCTTCAATCACGCGGGCAATGCGGTGGCGGCCGCCATCGCCGGCATTGCGGCCTACTGGTTCGGACCGAGCGTCGTATTCTACCTTCTCGCCGCCATGGCTCTTGCGAGTCTCGTCAGCATTCTCGGCATACCGGAAAGCGCCATCGACCACGATCTCGCGCGTGGCCTGCACGACAGCGAAGCTGGCGAAGTCCGCGAGCAGCCGTCAGGCCTCAGCATCCTGCTCACTTGCCGGCCCCTGCTCGTCTTCGCGATCTGCGTCGCACTGTTCCACCTCTCCAACGCGGCGATGCTGCCGCTGGTCGGCCAAAAGCTGGCCCTCCAGGACAAGCATCTCGGCACCAGCCTGATGTCTGCCTGCATCGTGGCGGCGCAAATCGTGATGGTGCCGTTCGCGATGCTGGTCGGCGCGAGGGCCGATCGCTGGGGCCATAAGCGCTTCTTCCTCGGCGCACTCCTGATCCTGCCTATTCGGGGCGCGCTCTATACTCTTTCTGACAACCCGTTCTGGCTGGTCGGCGTGCAGCTGCTCGACGGTGTCGGCGCAGGCATCTTCGGCGCGATTTTCCCCGTCATCGTCGCAGGTCTCATGCGCAACACCGGCCGCTTCAACGTCGCACAGGGCGCGATCATCACCGCACAAAGCATCGGCGCGGCCCTGTCCACGACGCTGGCCGGGTTGATCGTGGTCGGCGCCGGCTACGGCGCTGCGTTTCTCACCCTCGGCGCCGTTGCCGCGATTGGCGCCGCAATCTGCTCCTTCGCCCTCCCTGAGACGCGGTGTCCACAGTCGCGTCCGCAGGGGAAGACAGCGCGGCCGGCTTCGGCTATCGCTGCACAATAGCCATCGAACGAGGACCACATTGCCGATCGCGCCGCATGCCGTCTATTGGGCCTGGAGCATCATCGTCGTTGCGACCGCAGGCGTCATCATCCGACCCTTTCGCCTGCCCGAGGCGATCTGGGCAGTGGTGGGCGCCGCGGCGCTGGTGCTGTTCGGCTTCCTGAGCTGGGATGACGCGCTGACCGGCGTCGAAAAGGGCATCGACGTCTATCTGTTTCTGATCGGCATGATGCTGATCGCCGAGCTCGCCCGGCTCGAAGGCCTGTTCGACTACCTTGCCGCGCTCGCAGTCGAATATGCCCGGGGCTCGCCGCAACGGCTGTTTCTGCTGATCTACCTCGTCGGCACGCTGGTGACCGTGTTCCTGTCGAACGACGCCACCGCGATCGTGTTGACGCCGGCAGTCTACGCCGCGACGCGGGCGGCCGGCGCGCAGCCGCTGCCCTATCTCTTCGTCTGCGCCTTTATTGCCAACGCCGCGAGCTTCGTGCTGCCGATCTCGAACCCCGCCAACCTCGTGGTGTTCGGCGCGCACATGCCGCATCTGACAGAATGGCTCCGCCTTTTTGCGCTACCCTCGCTCGCCTCGATCGTGCTCACTTACGTCGTTCTCCGCCTCACCCAGCATAGCGCGCTGAAGGAGGAAGCCATCGAGCACAAGGTGGCACACAAGCGGCTCAGCCGGGGCGGCAAACTGACCGCCATCGGCATTGCCGCGATCGGCGTCGTGCTGATCACGGCCTCCGCGCTCGACAAGCAGCTGGGCCTGCCCACCTTCATCTGCGGCGCGGTGACGACCGCCCTCGTTTTGCTGCTCAGCCGGCAGTCGCCCGTACCGGTGCTCAAGCACGTGTCATGGAGCGTGCTGCCGCTCGTCGGCGGCCTCTTCGTGATGGTGGAGGCACTGATCAAGACCGGCGTGATCGGCCATCTCAGCGCCCTGCTGCATGAGGCCGTCGCCCAGTCCGTGCCCAAGGCCGCCTGGAGCGTCGGGATCGCGACTGCGATCGCCGACAACATTGCCAACAATCTGCCGGTCGGGCTCGTCGCCGGATCGATCGTCGCCAGCGATCACCTGCCGACGTCAGTCGTCAGTGCGATCCTGATCGGCGTCGACCTGGGACCGAACTTCTCGATCACCGGCTCGCTCGCCACCATCCTGTGGCTGGTGGCACTGCGCCGCGAGAAGATCGAGGTCGGTGCCTGGCCGTTCCTTAAGCTGGGCCTGATCGTGACGCCGCCGGCCTTGATCGCGGCACTCGCGGCCGCGATCAGATGAGCATGGTCAGTCGTTCACGTAGCCTCGGGGCATGTTGAGATGAGGCCCGGCACGAGGCCCGCAACAAAAATGTCGAAAAACAACCCCATGCAAAGTAGCCGACGACTGCCGGCGGCATGCCATACGTATTTTCCGAAATCGATTTGACACGTCGGGCAAATCAGGGGCATAATGCCATCATCGACGCAAAACATGGCGGCTCGCCTGAGCGGAGCCGTCAGTCTCTTGGCGCCGTCGGTCTCGTTGCCGGATCAATCGTGGCGAGCGATCACCTACCTGCGCCCGTCGTCAGCGCCATCCTGATCGGCATCGATCCGGCCCGAACTTTTCGATCACCGGCTCACTCGCCACCATCCTGTGGCTGGTCGTGCTTCGCCACGAGCAAATCGAGATCGGCGCCCAGCAATCCCTCAAGCTCGTTCTGCTCGTCACGCCGCCGGCTCTGATCGCGGTGCTCGTGGCAACCATCCGCTGGACACTCGCCGGCTTGTTTCAGGAAACCCGTAGAGTCCCGGGGTTCCATTTTAACCAAATATCGATGTGCCTGCGACAATTGTACGCAGGCATTCAGCCGGTCGATCCGGGGCGGCCGCTGAGCCTACGTTGCACAGCCTATTGAATGGAAAATCTATGCTTTTCCTTGGCCGTTTCCGCATCCTTCCGAAAATCCTTTCGATCGTCCTCCTGCTCGCTGTTCTGATGGGCGCGCTATCTTACCTCGCCATTACGACACTGGCCGAGCAGAACGAAAATGCCGAGAGAATGGCGGTTTCCGCCAAGCGCACGCTCGAGGCGGCGCGTGCACGCCAACGGGTCGTTGCCATGAATCAGGCCGAGCTCCGCGCCGCGCTCGACCCGGCGGGCGAGCACGGCAAGACCCGCAAGGCCATCGAGGAGATGCTCGCGCAGTTTCGCGAGTTGATGGAGGCAGTCGGCAAGACGACCGACGGCAAAGTCCAGGCTATGCTTCCGGGTGTGCACCAGGCATTGTCCGTCTACGAACAGGCGCTGAACGATACGATGTCGGCGACTGATGCCGCAGCGTCCCAGAAGATCACGGACACGGCGGCGAAGCTACGCGATGCCGTCGCGAAGAGCCGGACCGCAGCAGAAAAACTGTCGTCCGAACTCAAGGCCGTTGCCGAGCGATTGGACGATAGGGTCCAGGAATACTCGCAGAAGACCTCGGACGAATATGCTTCGAAGTCGAAAACCCTGATCGTGATCTCGATCGCGAGCGTCCTCGCCGGAACGTTGTTCGGCGTGCTGATCGGCCAGTTCGGTGTCGCCCGTCCAATCCGCTCCATCGTCGCCCTGCTCCAGCAACTTGCTACGGGTAATTACGACGTCGAAGTTCACAGTACCGATCGCAGGGATGAGGTCGGCGAAGTCGCCAAGACGGCACTTGCCTTCAAGGAAAACGGCCTCGCCAAATTCCGCATGGAGGCCGAGCAGAAGGAAGCCGACACACACGCCGCAGCACAGCGCAAGGCTGACATGGTTCGGCTCGCAGACAGCTTCGAGTCGGCGGTCGGCCAGATCGTCGAGACCGTGTCCTCGGCTTCGACCGAGTTGGAAGCCTCCGCCGGCACGCTGACGACGAGCGCCGATCACTCCCAGCAGCTTGCGACCACCGTTGCGGCGGCTTCGGAACAGGCTTCCGCCAACGTGCAATCGGTCGCGTCGGCGACCGAGGAGCTGTCCTCGTCGGTCAGCGAGATCAGCCGCCAGGTGCAGGAGTCGGCGCGAATGGCCGGCGATGCTGTCAGTCAGGCGCGCGCAACCACCGAATGCGTCGGCGAGTTGTCGAAGGCGGCCGCGCGAATCAGCGACGTGGTCGAGCTGATCAATACCATCGCCAGCCAGACCAATTTGCTTGCACTGAACGCAACCATCGAAGCCGCGCGCGCCGGCGACGCAGGTCGTGGCTTTGCGGTGGTGGCATCCGAGGTGAAGGCGCTCGCTGAGCAGACCGCCAAGGCGACCGATGAGATCAGCCAGCAGATTTCCGGCATCCAGGCCGCGACGCAGGACTCGGTCACGTCGATCAAGGAAATCTCGGGGACGATCGAGAAGCTGTCCGAAGTCTCATCGACCATCGCCGCCGCCGTGGAGGAACAAGGCGCTGCGACTCAGGAAATCTCCCGTAACGTGCAGCAGGCGGCCCAGGGAACTCACCAGGTCTCCACCAACATCACCGACGTGCAGCGCGGCGCAGCCGAAACCGGGTCCGCGTCCTCGCAGGTCCTCTCCGCCGCTCAATCGCTGGCCTCGGACAGCAACCGGCTGAAGCTCGAAGTCGGTCGCTTCCTGAGTTCGGTGCGCGCCGCCTGACGGCACCGCCGTGAGGTCGAACGAGGCGGCTTGCCCGCCGCCTCGTCTACTCGGATCCGTCAGTCGTTGTCGTAGCCGTAGACCTCCGGCAGGATGAAGATCGCAGCGAGCAAACCGATCAGTGGGAAGATCGCGACGAACAGCGTGGCATTCGCCTGCCCGATTGCGGAAAACAGCGCGGGGAACAGGAAGATTGCCAGGAACGACGGCAGCTTCACGAACATGTAGGCGAAGCCACTCGCGGTGCCGCGATACTTCGGCTTGGCGACCATGGTCGGGATCGTCATGCAGTTGGAGGCGTCCCAATAATGACCCCACAACATCGCGGCCGCGGCGAACGGCAGCAGGATCTTGTTGTCGGTGTACAGCGCGAAGGCCGCGACCAGCAGCGAGGCCAGGACGATGGCGAAACCAGCGATCGCGATGCCGCGATGGCCGAGCTTCGGTGTCAACAAAGGTCCGACCCAGCCGGACAGCGCGGCGAAGCAGAACAGCGCCATCGTCACCAGATTGTTGCCGAGGACGCTGGACACACCGACCATCACGAACAGCACCGGCAGGTAGAACGCGAAGGTCGAGAACTCACTGCCTTGCGCGAAACAGGCAATCCAGCCGTAGATCGTGGCGCGCCAGCGGATCGGATCCTTCTTCAGATCGGCGAGGAAAGCGCGGGTGCTGACCTTCGGCACCTCCACGTCCTGGTCCGGTAGCATCGCGAGATCATCGTTGAACATCTCGCGGGCAACCTGCTTGGCTTCGCGATAGCGTCCCTTCTGCACCAGCCATACCGCCGTCTCCGGCACATCGTGCCGCATGATCAGGATGATCAGCGCGGGAACCGCACCGAGCCCGAGCGTCACGCGCCACAGCGTCTCGTGCTGCATGTCGATCAGGAGAAAGATGACGATGACGCCGATGGTGAGGACTTCACCGACCGCGAACATGAACTGCCAGCGGTTGCCCATGACCTCGCGCTCGCCCTTGGCCATGGATTCCATGATGTAGGTGTAGCCGGTCGAGATGTCGGAGCCGAGCGGCACGCCGAGCAGGAAGCGGATCACGACGAGCCAGCCGACGCTGGGCACGAAGGCCTGCGCGAGCGCCAGGACGATGAACATGACCATGGTGACCAGGAACATCACGCGGCGGCCGATCTTGTCGGACATCCAGCCGCCGAGCAGTGCGCCGATCAGGGCGCCGCCTTGCGTGCCGGCTGCGGCGAGACCGAGCATCAAGGGATCGGGATTGTATTGCTCGCGGATGAAAATCAGCACGAAGGCGATCGAATAGAGATCCCAGGCTTCGACCAGGATCGAGGCCATCATCAGCCAGCCGACCTTGTTTCCCTTGGGACTGTAGTTGGTGATGAGGTAGCGGACCGCGGCCTCGCTCGCGGTCGGTTGTGGCATGGCCATCGTCGACATTCTGGTTCTCCCTGAGATTTCTTTATGTGCCGAGCAGCGGTTCGATGCTGCAATCGAGCAGTCGCGGATCGATCCCAGCCTCCATCCCGACGAACATCGCATTCATGAAGTCGATCAGCGCGTCGCTGGCCTCCACGGCCGCTTCAACGCGGCGATTGGCAACGGCGTTCAAAATGTCGAGATGGCGGTCGATGGTGCCGGACAAGTCGGTCTGCCCCGGCATGTGGCGGTGATGAATGAAGCCGATGCGACGATAGAGCGTGTGCAGCGGCCGCATCGTATGCGCGAGGAACGGCTCGCCGCCGGCCTCCAGGATCAGCGCGTCGATGCGGCGGTCGAGGCTGTTGAACTCGTCGAGCGTCAGCCTGGCCCGGCGCTCGCGCAGCACGCGCTCGATATGCAGGGCCTGGTTGCGGTGCGACAGGCTGGCGCGATCGGCTGCGAGCCGGATCAGGAAGCGCTCCATATCGCGACGGAGGCCCAGTAACATGCGCTCGCGCGCCAGATCGATCGGCGCGACCTGAAGGCCATGCCGCGGGCGGATGATGATCAGCGTGTCGGCGGCAAGCGTGTTGACGGCGTGGTGTACCGGGGTGCGGCCAAAGCCCGTGATGTGCTGCAGTTCGAGCATGGTCAGGAACTGACCCGGCCTCAGCTCGCAATTGACGAGCAGATCCTCGATCTTCTGATAGGCCAGCTCGACGAAATTGACGCGGTTACGCCGGCCGATTGCACCTTCGCTTTCCGGATTGACCAGCTCGAGCGCGCGTTTGCGCCGCACCATGTTGTCCTCCCAATCGACCCCGCCTCGTCCCGGGCAGGTCGCGTCTCGTTTGTGACATGCATAAAACATGTTGTGATATATTACAAGCGGGCGTATGACTGCGCCCCGGGCCGCGAGGCATTGCGCGGCCCAAGGTACAGTCAAAGCAAAAACAACAAGGCGGGCGCTAGCCGCGCTCTCGACGGGAGGATGTTGCCGTGAAGATCACGTCGATCGAGACGTTGCGCACCGAAGAATTCGCCAATGTGATCTGGGTGCGTGTCCACACCGATGCCGGCGTCATCGGCCTGGGTGAGACCTTCTATGGCGCGGGCGCCGTCGAAGCGCAGATCCACGACACCTTTGCCGGCCGCCTGCTCGGCCGCAATCCCCTTCACATCGAGGCGATCCATCGCGATATGCTCAATCTGCCGATGGCGCAGTCCTCGACCGGCGTCGAATATCGCGCGGCCTCCGCGATCGACATCGCGCTTTGGGACCTGTTCGGCAAGGTTTGCGGCCAACCCGTACACCAGATGCTCGGAGGCCTCTGCCGCGACAAGCAGCGCATCTACAACACCTGCGCCGGCACTAAATACGTCCGTTCCACCAACATCCGCCCGGTTTCCAACTGGAATCTCGGCGAGGTGCAATGCCCCTATGAAGACCTCGACGCCTTCATGAACCGTGCCGACGCCCTCGCCGAAAGCCTTCTGGAGAGCGGCATCTCGGCGATGAAGATCTGGCCGTTCGACCCGGCGGCGCAGGAGAACAACGGCCTCTTCATCACCGCAGCCCAGATGAAGCAGGCGATCGAGCCATTCGAGAAAATCAGGAAGGCCGTCGGCGACAAGATGGAGATCATGGTCGAGCTCCATTCGCTCTGGAATCTGCCGACCGCAAAGCAGATTGCGCGGGCGCTCGAGCCGTACAAGCCGACCTGGTATGAAGATCCGATCCGCATGAGCTCGCCGCAGGCGCTCGCCGAATATGCGCGCTCGACAGACGTCTGGGTCTGCGCCAGCGAGACGCTCGGCTCGCGCTTCCCCTACAAGGACATGCTCGACCGCGACGCCATGCATGTGGTGATGGCGGATCTGTGCTGGACCGGCGGCCTCACCGAGGGCCGCAAGATCGCAGCGATGGCCGAGACCTATCACCGCCCCTTTGCACCGCATGATTGCATCGGCCCGGTCGGCTTTATCGCCGCGATCCACATGTCATTCAGCCAGCCCAACACGCTGATCCAGGAATCGGTGCGCGCCTTCTACAAGGGCTGGTACAATGAACTCGTCACCACCATGCCCGTGATCAAGGATGGCTATGTCTTCCCGATGGAAGGACCAGGCCTTGGCGTCGATCTCCTGCCTGCGGTATTCGACCGGTCCGATCTCACCGTGCGCCGCTCCAACGTTTGAGGATTTTTAGATGAGCACTACCCTGTTCGATCTCTCCGGCCGCACTGCGCTCGTCACCGGCTCTTCGCGCGGGCTCGGCCGCGCCATCGCGGAAGGGCTGGCGAAAGCCGGCGCCAAGCTGATCATCAACGGCGTCGATCCCAAGCGGGTCGAGCAGGCGGTCGCCGAGTTCCGCGCTGCCGGCCACGAGGCTGAAGGCGCCGCCTTCAACGTCACCGATGAGCCCGCGATCGTCGCCAGTTTCGAGCGCTTCGATCGCGAGGGACTCGCGGTCGACATCCTCGTCAACAATGCCGGCATCCAGCACCGCAAGCCGCTGGTCGAGTTCACCACCGACGAATGGCGCAAGGTGATCGAGACGGACCTGACCAGCGCCTTCGTGATCGGCCGCGAAGCCGCCAAGCGGATGATCCCGCGCAAGCAAGGCAAGATCATCAACATCGGATCGCTCGGCAGCGAGCTGGCGCGGCCGACGATCGCGCCCTACACCGCGGCCAAGGGCGGCATCAAGAATCTCACTCGCTCGATGGCGGTGGAATGGGCGCAGCACGGCATCCAGGCCAACGCGATCGGCCCGGGCTACATGCTGACCGACATGAACGAGGCGCTGGTCAACAACGCCGATTTCAACAATTGGCTGATGGGGCGTATCCCCTCCAAGCGTTGGGGTAAGCCCGACGAGCTGGTGGGCGCAGCGGTCTTCCTCGCCTCCGACGCCTCGACCTACGTCAACGGTCAGATCATCTATGTCGATGGCGGCATGATCGCCGCGATGTGATCGCGCCCGGCCACTGAACGAGCTGAAGGAGTAACGCCCATGCGTGCCGTCGTCATCCACGCGCCGAAGGATCTGCGGATCGACAGCTTTGCCGATCCCGCGCCCGGCCCCGGTGAAGTCCGTGTGAAGATCGCCAATGGCGGCATCTGCGGCTCCGACCTGCACTATTATCACCATGGCGGCTTCGGCACCGTGCGCATTCAGCAGCCGATGGCGCTCGGGCACGAGATCGCCGGCGTCGTTGCCGCAGTTGGTGAAGGCGTCTCGCATGTGAAGCCGGGCACGCGGGTCGCGGTCAATCCGAGCAAGCCGTGCGGCCAGTGCCTGCATTGCCAGGAGGGCATGCGCAACCAGTGCCTCGACATGCGCTTCATGGGCAGCGCAATGCGCAATCCCCACGTCCAGGGCGGCTTTCGTGAATACGTGACGGTCGACGCCGCGCAAGCCGTGCCGATCACCGAAAAGCTGTCGCTTGCCGAAGCCGCGATGGCCGAGCCGCTTGCGGTGTGCCTGCATGCCGGCAAGCAGGCCGGTCCTCTCCTCGGCAAGCGTGTGCTGATCACCGGCTGCGGCCCGATCGGCGCGCTGATGATTTTGGTGTCGCGCTTTGGCGGCGCCGCCGAGATCGTGGTCACTGACGTGGCCGACGCACCGCTTTCGACCGCCAGGAAGCTCGGCGCCACCCACGCCATCAATGTCGCCTCGAACGCCGCCGCGCTCGATCCCTGGCGCGCCGGCAAGGGCGTGTTCGACACGCTGTTCGAAGCGTCCGGCAACCAGGCGGCGCTGCGTACCGCACTCGACTTGCTCCGCCCCGGCGCGAGCATCGTCCAGCTCGGTCTCGGCGGCGAAATGACGCTGCCGATCAATTCCATCGTTGCCAAGGAGCTGCAGCTCCGCGGCACCTTCCGCTTCGATCCGGAGTTCGAGCTGGCGGTGCGGCTGATGGGCGAAGGCCTGATCGACGTGAAGCCGCTGATCTCGGCCTCGCTGCCGTTCGAAAATGCGGTCGCCGCCTTCGAGCTCGCCAGCGACCGGTCCCAGTCGATGAAGGTGCAGTTGACGTTCTAGAGCAGGATGAGTTTTGGTTGAATTGGTTGGGCCGAGGGCTCGCTCAAACCTCTCCCGCTTGCGGGGGAGGTCGGCGCGAAGCGCCGGGTGGGGGCTTTCTCCACTTTGGGAGTGTCCATTGCGGAAACACCCCCACCCCTCCCCCGCAAGCGGGAGAGGGAGCGCAACTCCTAGATTGCAGCCATCGAACCTAAACTCATCCCGCTTTAGAGGCACCGGTCGCCTACTGGCCCTCGATCAGGCGATCGCTGACCAGCCTCACGGCGCCGCGATCCCAGGAATAGTCGGCGCCCATGCGCAGGCCGCTGTCACCGCGCGCGACGACCGCGCCGGTCCTGACGTCGCGGACCTGGAATCCGATCGTATACTCGGTGCGGCTGACCCGCCGTACCACACCGATCAGTGACTGGTCAGCCCCGAGCTTCCCGGCGATTTCCGCGTCGCAGCCGCCGCAGTCGCGCAGCGCGTGGCGCGCGGCCGCCTCCCCGCTCGCGCCGCTGACGTCGACCAGGCGGTAGCGGCCGGATTGCGCGAGGCGATCGCGCACGCCGTTCGTGACCTCGGCAAGATGCGCGGTATCGGGTTCGCTCAGGACCGCTGACGGTGCGGCCGTGGTGTCCTCGAGCTCGAAAGCGAACACCGCAAGCGCGATCGGAGCAGGCTGCGCGAGTGCTGCAATCACCTCGCGCGCGACGAACGCCTCGGCGCGGTCCCAAGCTTCGTCGTTGTCGCCGCGGAAGGTGTAGAGCTTCTCGAACAGGACCTTTTTGGCACCGATATCGATCACCGCCACCCTCGCCCACTGCACCAGCGTACTCGTCTTCTGGACGCCGCCGACGACCTTGAATTTTGCATTGCCCTGTCCGGCGGGCGCGAGCTGATAGCGTTTGTCCGCCTCGACATCCCGCCGCAGCGCGACCATGAACGCGCTGAGCCGCTTCTCGTGGGCGGCGGTCTGGTCGACCGGCTCGCCGGACGTATCGAGATAGCCGAAGTCCTCGACGGTCACGCCGACCGGCGCCGCCGCAGCCGCCTCGGTGCCCGCACTGACTGGTCGGACACCCAGGAGCACGGCGACAAGAAGAGCGGAGAGGATCAACCGGGAGAGGTGCATGAGCGGGCCTCCTGTGATGGAGCGGACCCACAATGCTAGGCCGGCAACCTCAGGCCACGCATCCGCGCCCGTCCCGGCCGATGCCGGGAAAATTTCACGACGTTGCACCGCGGTAACGCCTAGCGCTTTCCGCCGCTGGCGTTCTGCCGTTTAATGCTGACGCGACAATACCGTCCGCGCCAGGTGCCCGCCGATGTGGAACCGCCCGAGGTTCGATCTCAAGGTCCGTCTGACGTTGCGCGTGGCTGCCGTATCGGCCGCCTGCTTCGCCGCGATCGCCGCCTATTTCCTCATCACGGCCGACCGCGCGGTACACGCGCGCATCGACGGCATCGCCGCCATCGTCGCGAGGACGCTGGAGCTGCAACAGGGCAAAGTGCAATGGATGGCCAATCCGCGCTCGGACTTTCCTAACCTTGACCCTGTCGCGGCGTTCGTTATGACGCCTGGCCTGTGTCTAGGATTCCGTGGCGCGAGCGGCGACATGCTCCAGCGCTTCTGTAGCGGCGCGCCGAACCCGGCGAGCGTGCCACCACAGGCCTTCGCGGCCTTCTATCGCAGCCTGTTCGACCCTGGCCGCGAAGCCGTACGGCCCGTGATCGCGCGCGGAGCGAAGCTCGGTGACGCCGTGGTCTGGTTTGATCCGGCCGTGCAGACCGCGGAGGCCTGGCACGAGGCCGGTCGCCTGATGACCGTGCTTGCGATCACGCTGCCGCTATTGTGCGCTCTGGTCTACGCAGCGCTGGCGCGCGCACTGCGTCCAACCCAGGTCGTTCGCGCCGGCCTCGAGCGCATAGCCGCCAACGACCTCGACGCGCGACTGCCACCCTTCGACCTCGCGGAGCTGTCGGCGATCCGCGACGTCTTCAATCATCTCGCTGCAAGTCTTGCCACAGCGCTGTCCGAGCGCAGCGAACTGACCCGCAGATTGATCGCGCTCCAGGACGAGGAGCGCCGTCATCTCGCGCGCGAGCTGCACGACGAATTCGGCCAGTCGCTCGCCGCAATCCGCGCGCTCGCCGCTTCCGCCCGCCAGACCGCGGCCGAGGACTGCCCGGCATTGTTGGGCGAATGCGACAGCATTGCTCGGACCACGACCGACATGATGGAGACACTGCGCGGCGCGCTGTTCCGCCTTCGGCCGCCCGATGTCGACGAGCTCGGTCTCGTCGCGAGTCTGGAAGGCCTGGTGTCGGGGTGGAACGGCCGCAGCCGCGGCCAGCCGCGCTTCGATATCCGCTTCGAGGGCGTCTTCGAGAACCTGCCGGCTTCCATCAGCGCCAATCTCTACCGCATCGTGCAGGAGGCGCTCACCAACGCGGCCAAGCACGCCGGCGCCACGAAGGTGAGCCTGCATCTGGCGATGGGCGCCAACGAGATCGCACTCGCCATCGACGACGACGGCCGGCCGAACGATGCCGCCGTCAAATCCGGCATGGGCCTACTCGGCATGCGCGAGCGCGTCGCGGCGATGCGCGGCCGGCTCAGCTTCACGGCGGGACCGGACGGCGGCTCCGCCTTGCGTGTCGTGATTCCGGTCAGCCGGGCCGACAGGCAGCTCGAAGCTCTGGAGAACGCGGCATGAGCGAGGCCGGCTGGGCCATCATGTTGGTCGACGACCACGCCGTCGTCCGCGAGGGCTATCGCTCCGTCCTGCAGAAGCAGCCGGGACTGCGCGTCGTCGCTGAGGCCTCAGACGGCGCGGAAGCCTATCGGCTGTTCAAGGAGTGCGCGCCTGATCTGATCGTCATGGATCTGAGCATGCCGGGCATCGGCGGCCTTGAAGCGATCCGGCGGATCAGGCAGTGGGACAAGGCCGCAAAAATCCTCGTCTTTACCATGCATCAGAATGCGGGCTTCGCCGTGCAGGCGATTCGCGCCGGCGCTAGGGGCTACGTCACCAAGACCAGCCCACCGGAAACCCTGGTGCGCGCAGTGATGGACGTGCTTGCGGGGCGGGTCGCGATCAGCCCCGACATCGACCACGAGCTCGCGCTGAGCCGGCTCGCCGGCGAGAGCGCGGCGACCGACGTCCTGACGGCACGTGAATTCGAGGTGCTGAGGCTCTTGCTCGCCGAACGCTCCACCGAGGAGATCGCCGAGACGCTCCACGTCAGTCCCAAGACGGTCGCGAACCTGCACTCCCTGATCAAGGGCAAGCTCGGTGTCGAGTCGGATATCGAGCTCGTCAGGCTCGCACTGCGCCAGGGCATTTTGACCCAAGTCGATCTTGGCGAAGCTTGACGCGCTTTGCCTCAAACGAGGTATCGCGTCAGATAGCCTTCCATCGCATAGACCGCGCACAGCGCCAGGCTCGACCACACCGCCGCGCTGAAATAGAGCGCCATCCAGGCAAGCTCACCCTTCCAATGCGCGACGTCATGCGTCACGACCCAGCGGGTGGCGACGTCATGAAGGCCTTCGAGCAGGCCGAGCAGCCTGCCGCCTTCGGGATGCCCTGCCCGCCAGCGGCTCAGATACATCGGCACGTCGACGGTGACGAGGAAGGCGAGATAGCAGGCGATCCCGACGATGCCGGCAATGAGCCCCCAGCGCACCGGCCCCTGGAATTCGGGCAGCAGCCGGCACAGTGCGACGCCGACCAGGAAGAAGACCACCGCCCACAGCGAATTCTCTATGGCGTTGTAGAGGTAGTTGGTGGTCAGGACCGCGTACCAGGAAAAGCATTCGGCGATGATGATCACCGGCACGATCACGAGCGCAATGTTCGCGGTGGTCTCCGCCCCCGCCATGCCGCCGAGCTGGGCGAGGATGACCGCCCATTGCGCCGCGAAGCAGAGCTCAGCGACCGTTGCGACCGAGCGGCCGACGAACACGCTCGACAGCCAGGTGTCGAACAGGCAGATGCGCTGCACGTCGGCGCGCGGCAGGAACGAGCGGAAGGCGCAGCCGAACACATAGCCGGCGCAGAGCAGCAGCATGAGCCCGATGCCCGAGACGCCGCCGAAGCCAGCCGTCGGGACCTGGTAGAATTCGCGATACAGCATGTACCAGACGAGGATGTTGACGTTGCTGACCAACGTCAGCGAACCCCACCACCAGGCCAGGGGATTTGACCTCGCCTGCAACATCAACCGCATCGACCGCTCCGCTTTTTATCGAACTGACATCAAGCGGTAGCAATACTGTCACAATAAGGCAGCCGGTTGCGACAAAAATCTGCGTGTCTGATTCGGGCCGGGCCGGACCTCGGTCAGACTGGGCCCGGCCCGCGCGAGCGGAAGATCGCGAGCGCGATCAGCCCTTTAGGGCCGTCACATGGGCGGCAAGCTTGTCCAGCGTCTGGTAACCGAGCTCGACGGCTCCGAAGCCGATCACGGTCTCGCGCTGCGCGGCCGTCGGGTGCAGTTGCCGCAGCGTCAGCACCGTCTTGTCGCCATGGGCGTCGAAAGTGACTGTCATGCGGAACATGCCGGAGTCCTCGTCCTTGTCCACGCCATGATTGAGCTCGATCAGCCGCGGCTTGTCGATGCGCAGAAAGCGCATGCGGTTTGGATAGACCATGCCGTCGGGCCCGATCATGTCGAAGCGCCAGACGCCGCCGACGCGAACGTCGATCTCCTTGCTCTCGATCCGGAAGCCCGCCGGCCCGAACCATTGCGGCAGATGCTTTGGGTCGGACCACGCCTCGAACACCAGCTCGCGCGGCGCGTCGATCACGCGCGACAGCACGATCTCGCGATCGAGCGACCATTGCGACAGGGCGGGGTTGGCTGAACTCGTCATCACTCGGCACCTTTCCGTTTGGTTGTTCGGGACGGCCGCTTGGCAGCTGCCCTCTCCTTCTCTTTCTTGAGCTTCATCACGTAAGCCTCGAACCGGTCGAGACGCGCTTCCCAGATCGCCCGCTGCTGCTGCAGCCAATCCTCCGCACCCGCCATCGCCTCCGGCCGCAGCCGGCAGGTGCGCACGCGCCCGGACTTTTCGGACCCGACGAGGCCACTCTCCTCGAGCACGCGGATGTGCTTCATGAAGCTCGGCAGCGCCATTGCGAAGGGATCGGCGAGCTCGCCGACCGACGCCTCGCCGGCGCACAGCCGCATCACGATCGCCCTGCGCGTGGGGTCCGAGAGCGCGCCGAAGACCTGGTCGAGTCGGGACAATTGGTTAGCCATACAGCTAACTATAGATGAAGCGCCGAGCGTCGTCAATAATTGTTAGCCGTTCGGCTTAGTTTCTTTTGCCGCTGTGGACGGAACCGTTCCCCGCGCAATCGTGAATTGGGAGGCGCGATATTTGCCGATAAGAGTGAAGCGGGGGCGATTCTAACTGATCATCACAACAGTGCACCCTCTTGTTCGCTCACCGCGCCCTGCCATCAGCCGGCGGTCCCTTGCCAAGGCCGCACTGCTGCCGCTCGCGTTCGGTTTCGCCCGCCCTGCCCACGCGGACTCCGACATGATACCGATGTTGCGGGACATCGTGGCGACGGAGCTTGCGCCGACGGCGACGTCGGATCATCCCGGCGGCCTTGCCGCCGCGCTCTATGCGGGCCGTCACGTCGAGTTCTTCAACTACGGCCTGGCCGACGAGGCCACCAGGCATCCGGTCACATCGGACACGCTGTTCAACCTCGCATCCTTGCGAAAGACCTTTGAGGCGACGCTGGTCGCGCTCGGGGTGCGCCGCGGCGAATTGCGGCTCGACGAGCGCGTGGCGGCCTACCTGCCCGAGCTCGACGGCGACTATATCCGCCGCGTCACGGTCGGCGAGCTCGTCACGCATACATCCGGCCTGCTGCTGCCGACGGATCATCCGCCCTGGCCGAACGAGTCGTTCAGCCTCGGCGAGTTCCTCGATATGCTCAATGCCTTCGCGCCGCCGCAGGGCATCGCGCCCGGCAAGCAGCGCATCTACACTCATGCCGGCTATGTGCTGCTCCAGCTCGTGCTCGAGCGCCGCTATCGCGTCCCGGTCCGCGAGCTGATCGCAAACCACATCCTGAAGCCGCTCGGCATGAGCGCGACATTCGTGCCAGAGCGCGCGTCCGACAATCGCGCGATGCTGAGTGACGCGCAGATGGCGCGTGCCGTGCAGGGCTATTCGGATCAGGGCACTCCGATCGGGCCGCCCGGCAATCAGCAGAGCTATTTCGACTTTCCGGGCACCGGCCAGATGTTCTCGTCGGCGCGCGATCTCTCGATCTTCGTTGCGGCTTGCGCGGACGGCAGGTCGATCGAGCCCGAGCTGCGCGAGGCCATCCGGATGACGCAGCAGGAGAGCTTTCGCGTCGACGAGAAATTCGGCCAGGCCATGGCCTGGGAGACCGTGCATCTCGATGGTGTGACGGTCCTCGACAAGCCGGGCGGCCTCAACAACGCCTCGGGCTATATCGGCCTCGTGCCCGCACGCAGGCTCGGCATCGTCCTGCTCGCCAATCGCGGCGAGTATCCGCACGAGATCGCGCGCTATACGATCCTCCCCACACTGGCGCGGCTGGTCTCGGGGCGATGAGGCGACGCCGCTCAAAATGAAAAGCCCCGGCTCAGCCGGGGCTTTCGCGATCAGGCGCTGCGGCAGGACCAGATCAGCCGCCGAACTTGTAATTCACACCGATGCGGACGATGCTCGATTTGAGATCGGACGAATGGGTGTATACGTTGCTCGGATACGCGGTTCCGGGTGGATTATAGCCGACCAAATTCGTGCTGGTCACTGTGCTGCGGCCGAGGTCGACATAGAGGTATTCGGCCTTGAGCGACCAGCCATTGCCGACAGCATATTCGCCGCCAGCGCCTGCAGTCCAGCCGACGCGCGTCCCCCGGATCGCCGCCGACTCGGTGGCCGCCGAGTACGTGTCGGTGAAGGAGAAATCGCCCTTGACGTCCGCAATGGCGACACCGCCCGTGGCATAGATCAGCCAGTTCGGAGTGGCCAGGAAACCGACGCGGCCGCGGATGGTGGCGAGCCAGTCGGCCGACACCGAGGAATTCACGGTGAAGCCTGTCGGCGCGCAGCAGGGATAGAGCGCAGAGCCCGTCGCGCTACCCTTGAAACCAAAATAGTTGATGTCGCCTTCGAGGCCGAGCACGGCGCTGCTGACCTGCCAGTTGTAGCCGGCGGTGAAGCCGCCGGTCACGCTCGAGCTGTTGATGTGCTGGGCACCAACGGCAGCGATGGCGGGAATGCTTCTGCTGTCGAAGTAGCCGGGCAGCGAGAAAACCGTCGAGGTGCTCGGATCCGAACTGCCCCACTGCCCGCCGACATTGCCGCCGATGTAGAAGCCCGTCCAGTTGTAGACCGGCGCCATCGCGGGCGCCTTGGTGTAGCTCGGCGCGAGGTCGGCCGCGAACGCGGACGCGGTTCCAAACAGAGCCAGCGAAAGCGCTAGGGCGATTCTCTTCATTTCAATCTCCAACTCTTCACGCGAGCGGTGTCGCGTCCCAAAGCATGCGGCCGCAAGCGTCCAGCGCAAGGTCTGGAATAATCTCCGCGGGTATCGCCGTCTTGTTCTGTGGCGCCCTTCGCCTGGACTGCGGCGAACTCATGGGATCATTGCGCGATGGCTGTTGCCGATCAGGCACACTCCAGTGCCGCCCACGCCAATCGCACGACGCCTGCAGCGACAATCCTGCGTGCAAAGCCAGACGTCACCGGCAAGCTCGAACCGACCCGAGGCGCCCAGCCTCACACCGATCGTGTCAGCCCGCCATCGACCCGAATGTTCTGCCCGGTGATGTAGGCGGCGCCATCGGAGGCCAGGAACGAGATCGTCGCGGCGATCTCCTCGACCTTGCCATAGCGCTTCATCGGCACGCTCTCGCGGCGAGCGTCCGTCGCCGGCAGGCTGTCGATCCAGCCTGGCAGCACATTGTTCATGCGGATATTGTCGGCAGCGTAGGTATCGGTGAAGATCTTCGTGAACGCGGCAAGGCCGGCGCGAAACACCGCCGAAGTCGGAAACATCGCGCTCGGCTCGAACGCCCAGGCGGTCGAGATATTGATGATCGCACCGTGCTTCTGCGCCTGCATGATCGGCGTGACCAGCCGCGTCGGGCGGATCACGTTCAAGAGGTAGGTATCCATGCCGGTGTGCCACTGCTCGTCCGTGATCTCGACGATCGGCGCGCGCGGCCCGTGGCCGGCGCTGTTGACGAGCACGTCGATGCGACCCCACTTCGCCATGGCGCCATCGACCAGGCGCTTGAGGTCGTCATGGGACTTGTTCGAGCCGGTGATACCGAGCCCGCCGAGTTCGTTCGCAAGCGCCTCGCCCTTGCCGGAGGAGGACAGTATCGCGACGCGAAACCCGTCGGCGGCAAGCCGCCGTGCGGCGCCCGCCCCCATGCCGCTGCCGCCTGCGGTGACGAGTGCGACTTTCTCTGCTGCCATGTTGATCTCCGGCTTTGTCCTGACTCGGTGGCCGGTTTATGCGCCGCCCGTCCGGACGTATAGTCCGATCATGAGGCCTGCACACGATGATTGACCATGGGTGACCTGCAAATCCGCGCCATGCGCCCCGACGACATCGCGCTCGCCGCGGACTGGGCGGCGGCCGAAGGCTGGAATCCGGGGCTCGTCGATGCTGACTGCTTTGCGTGCGTCGATCCGGGTGGCTTTCTCATCGGCGAAATCGACGGCGAGCCGGTCGCCACCGTCTCCTGCGTCAATTACGATGCTCGCTTCGCCTTCCTCGGCTTCTACATCGTGCGCAGCGAACTGCGCGGCCGCGGCTGCGGCTTGCGCATCTGGAACGCGGCGATTGCACATGCGGGCGCGCGCGTGATCGGGCTCGACGGCGTCGTTGCGCAGCAGGACAATTACAGAAAGTCGGGTTTCCAACTCGCCTATGGCAATATCCGCTATGGCGGGACCGTCGCGGCGCCGGCGCAGACGACCGACGTCGTCGCGCTCGAGACGATTCCGCTGGCGCTGGTCGAGGCGGATGACGCCACCGTCTTCCCGGCCTCGCGCAGCGCCTTCCTGCGGGCCTGGGTCGGTGCACCCGGTCATATCGGCCGGGCGCTGATGCGCGATGGAAGTCTCACCGGATGGGGCACGATCCGCCCCTGCCGTCACGGCCACAAGATCGGCCCGCTGGTCGCCGATGACCGCGCCGGCGCGGAGGTCATCATGCAGGCGCTGCTCGCGGGCGCAGGCGGCGGCGAGGTGTTTCTCGACGTCCCCGGCGTCAATCGCGAGGCGATCGCGCTGGCGGAAAGTTTTGGCCTTGCACCGACCTTCGAGACGGCACGCATGTACACCGGCCCGATCCGACCGCTGCAGCTCGACCGGGTCTTCGGCGTCACCAGCTTTGAGCTCGGCTAGCTAGCGACTACCCCGCGCGCCAAGCGGCGATGAAGACGGCGCGCTCAGTAGCAGCGCATGATGTTGACGGTCTGCTCGCCGCTGCGGCCGGGCACCGTCACGGTCTCCGTTGGACAGCTCGGCACGTAGGGCCGATCCGACGGCACGACGTTCGGCGGATAGCGATGGGTCCAGTCCCAGGGCACGTCGTAGGTGTAGGTGTAGCGGACGTCGTTGGCGAGCGGCGGCTGGGCCATCTCGGCGGCATAGGAGTCGCTTGTGGGAGGCTCGTAGTAGAAGCCGCCGCCGCCCGGCCAGACAACAAAAGAATTCCGGCGATGGAACCGCGCCGACGGCACGATCGGCCGATGGACGGCCGACGGCGTCCCGACTATGCCACGCGGCGCGACGCCGCCCGATCTTGCAAAACCGTTGCTGGAGGCAAAAAGCAGCGCGACTGCGCTCAGCGAGGCGAGCAACGCCCCATATGATCTATACGTCATGGTACGCACCAACTCGTTTGGCCAGCGATGCTGCTCCCCGCCAGCACGCTAGGCCTAGCCGTCAGCCCTCCGCAAACGTATAATTAATTGTTGGTTAAGGCACAGGATTAACGGGGGCGGTTTTCGGTCCCGGCCCTGTCAGCGATTCTGACTATGACCGCTCGCACGCGCGGGCCAATCATTGGTCGCGCAAGTTTTGAAATGGCCTCAGGGTTCCCTTGCACCTGCCCGAGGCGCCCTCACGGGAACAACGCTTCGTATTGCCCGAATTTCAGATGATGCCCGTCATTTCGGCAACATGCGGGAACTCCGCGCACACCCTACGGTGATACCCATTCGCGTTTTGCAATTTGTTTCTGGCGACTTATCTGCTTCAACGTATTTACGCGCTATTTGCGAAAGTGCTCCGAGCAGAAAATCAGACTCGAAGCAGATTTGAGCCTTTGGTTTTGTTGCGATGAAGGCATTTGGATGAAGGCGATTGTATGTGAATTGGAAGCCAACGTCCGTCGAGAGAGCCGATACGAACATGTGCTAGAGCCGCCGCCGTTCGACACCGTTCGGACGCGTGGTGGGCGACTCACGGGGAGTCACTTGCCGTGACCATCCCCAGCGGAATGGGCAACCGCCTTCTAGGAATATTGCCGCAAGCCGACTTCGCTCTGCTCGCGCCCGAGCTCGACAACGTCGCGCTCAATCAAGATGTAGTCCTCTCGCGAGCAGGCGAGCGGGTCGACCATGTCTTTTTCCCTCATAGCGGCGCGATCTCGCTCATGATCGAAATGGCAAACGGACAGGCGGTTGCAACCGCGTCAGTCGGGCGCGAAGGCGCAATCGGCATACTCTCCGTGTTCGGACCGACACCTTCGGTGATAACCGCCAGCGTTCGTGTGGCTGGAACCGCCTCGCGGATTCCGGCCGCGCGATTTCATGCTGCGTTCAACCGGAGCCCCGCGATAAGGCAGGCGGTCCAGGTTCACATCACCTCGTTACTGACGCAGTTCCAACTTGGCGTGGCCTGCAATGCGCTGCATCCAGTCGGAGCCCGGATGGCCCGCTGGCTGCTTCAACTGCGCGACTGCACCGATAGCGACGTCCTTCCGCTCACTCAGGAGTCGTTGTCGCAGATGCTCGGAGTGCGCCGAACCACGGTCACGCTCCTGATGCGCAATCTGCGCGAGTCCGGAGCGATCCGATCTGATCGACGGGGCAAGATCGAGGTTGATCGGCCGAGGCTCGCCACAGCCGCATGCGAATGCCACGTCAGCATGCGTCGCCAGATTGAACAGATCTTCTCGACGAACGCGGCCCGGCCTCGCGCCTGGGCCATGCCGGCCAACGCAAGGGATGACCGGGACAAGGCCGTTTGAGCGTTGTCCGCGCTATTTCCCGGCGTCGGCTATCTTGTGTCTGCCTCATGAGGCGCAAATCTGGATTGCGTCTCCAGCTTGCCGAGCTCGTGCAGGACCTTGGCCACCTCTCGCAATTCATTGCGCGCGGGGCCCGGCTTCAGCCGTCGCGCCTCGACAAGGAAATCCTTTGCTTGCAGCAGCAATGTGGACACTTCACCGGAAACGTTCCTGTTCGCCATGGTAGGCCCCCTATTACATCATCGATGACAGCGTGGGATGATCAGGCCTAAAGACCCGTGCCGCGACGCCGCACACGGAGGGTCGGCTCGTCAACCCAAGCTTCCTGTGCGAACCAGGCGTGATCGACGGAGCAGATCGGACAGCGCGTGCGTCCGAAAAACACCGCGCTGCATCGAAAGCGCTCGCGATCCGTCGCGATTCCGGTCGGAATCGCGCGTCCGGTTTGCGGGCATTTGACCATGAGCATACCCATCTCTTCCTCCTCCTCGGAATCGATCTGATTATTGTTGGAGCAGGAACCAGCCGGTTGGATTGCGCCTCTTGTGTCGGTGCGTTGAGTTGGGGGGCATCGCGCACCTTGCCATCGTCTGATCGAGCATGGAGTGGGGCCATGCAAGTGGCGGGGCTTCTTCCAACCGGCCGGATTGCCCTCCTCTCCGAACCGCCGACGTTCAACCGGCCTTTTGGAAAGCTTTGGCGACGTGCTGCCTGATTGGCTCGCCCGATTGCGTTGCAAGCCTCTGCGCAAGCTCCCACAACTGCGTGTTCTGGGCCGCGGCAGCATCAAAGGCCCTGCGCGCTTCCGCCGCCGACGTTGTGAAGACGTCGCTCATCGACTTGCTGCTCGCGATACGAGCAAAGAAATCAATTGCGGAGCTGGCGTTCGCATTCGAAATTTCGATGACCTTGAGCCCGTAGTCGGTCGCAGTCCTGGCGCTGCTCGAATAGGTCTCGCGAAGCGCTTCGGTCACCTCCTGCGAGACTGTCTTGATTTTCTCGCAACCCTCCTGCGTGCGAGCGGCTCGCTGCTCGACAAGCTGCTCGAACAGGTTCGGAAGTCCGAACGCGGACAGTCCGAAACCATTTGAACCATTTGCTGCTTTCACTTCGGCTTTCGTTTCACTTTCACTCACAGCGCCTACCCTCTACTCAAGCGAAATCATTTCTCGCGCGCATGAATTGCACCGCGAGAGTCCACGGAAACGAGACTTTCTCCCGTTTCCATACCGATCAGCTATTTGATGAGCTTCTCATTCAGCCCCGCACGACAACTATGCCTGACGTAGGCAAGGCCGTCCGTTCGATTTGCGACTCTCGCTTGGATTTTTTTCGCGAATGTCAATACAAACTCTAGTATGTCGGAGAGGTGACACGGTGCAAACTGGGGATATCTGCGCGACGGCTGGCGGAACTCGCGGGCTTATCCAACGAAAACGAAACCGGGCTATCCGGAAGGAACCGCGGCAGCAAGCTATCGCAGGAGTTGGGTGCTGCGCCGACCAGTTTTTCCAGCCAGGATCGCTAGCGCTGCCCGACGGGCAAATCACGGCAGAGGCAAGACAATTCGCGCCGCGCATATCGATTGACGAAATTCGGAATTATCGTATCTTCGCCTCGCCTCCGTCGTTGCAAGCGCCGCGAAGCAATCCAGACTGTCACCCCGTTAGGATTCTGGATTGCTTCGTCGCAAGAGCTCCTCGCAATGACGACATTGAGACAGCACGGGTGACTCTCCCCAACACCGGCTTGGCGAAAGCAGCGGACGACACCGAACGTCCCTTCCCCATCATCCTTTGCACAAACACGACTCTTGTAACAAAACCGTCACACAGCAAAACTAAACGAAGGCGGCGGCCGCGATCGGTCGCAAGCTGCCTCACCGCTGGGAGAGATTTCGATGCGCCGCTCAATCGTGTTGCTGTCCGCCGGACTGACCGTGCTGTCCACCGGACTTGCGTCTGCGCAGAACAACACGCCCCGTAACCTGATCCTGTTCATCCCGGACGGCCTGCGCGCGCTGAAGGTCACCCCCGAGACCGCGCCGGCGATGGCCGCGGTCCGCGACAAGGGCGTCAATTTCAAGAATTCGCATTCGCTGTTCCCGACCTTCACCATGGCGAACGGCTCGGCGATGTCGACCGGGCACTATCTCGGCGACACTGGCGTGTTCTCCAACACGATCTGGACCGGCTACACCTCCGTCCCTGCCGGCGACACCGTGGTCCCCTTCATCGAGAACGACGCCGTGCTCGGCGACATCGACGAGCATTTCAAGGGCAACTATCTCAATGAAGAGACCATTTTGAAGATGGCCCGCGAGAAGGGCCTGAGCACCGCGGCCATCGGCAAGGTCGGTCCGACCTATCAGTGGGACCACACCGATCATCCGGAGAAGCCGGGCCAGCATTCGATCGTGATCGACGATTCCACTGGCGGAAAGGCCGGCGTGGCGCTGTCGGACGAGATGAAGGACGCCCTGACCAAGGCGGGCCTCCCGCTCGCCGCCCCCTCACGCGGCGACAATGCCAAGGCGGGCGACGCCAAGACTCCGGGCACGACTGTCGCCAACGTCGCGCAACAGGCCTATTTCGCCGACGTCGCCAGCAAGGTCGTGCTGCCGATGTTCAAGGCGCGCAACAAGCCGTTCGTGCTGGTGTTCTGGTCACGCGACCCGGACGGCACCCAGCATAACCAGGGCGACAGCCTCAATCAGATCATGCCCGGCATCAATGGTCCGAGCACGATGGCGAGCATCAAGAACGCCGACAACAACCTCGCCCAGCTCCGCAAGGCGCTTGACGAGCTTGGGCTGGCGGCCTCGACCAACATCATGATCCAGGCCGATCACGGCTTCTCGACAATCTCCAAGGAAAGCAAGACCAGCCCCTCGGCCAAGGTCAGCTATGACGACACCCCGAAGGACTTCCTGCCGATGGGTTTCCTGGCGCTCGACCTCGCCAAGGCGCTGGACCTGCCGCTGTTCGATCCGAATGACAAGAACGCCGCCGTCACCGGCAACGCGCATCCGAAGGCCGGCAACGGCGTGCTCGGCAAGGATCCGGCCAAGCCCGATCTCGTCGTCGCGACCAACGGCGGATCGGACCTGGTCTACCTCCCCAACAAGGACAAGAAGCTGGCGGCCAAGACCATCAAGGCGCTGCTCGCGCAGGACTACGTTTCCGGCCTGTTCGTCGACGACTCCCTCGGCCGTTTCCCCGGCACGCTGCCGCTGTCGCTCATCAACCTCCGCGGCAAGGCGGCGACCCCGACGCCGGCGATCGTCGTCAACTTCCGTTCCTATGCCAGCGACTGCGGCGAGGCGCCGACCAACTGCTCGGTCCAGGTCGCCGATACCGTGCTGCGCCAGGGCCAGGGCATGCATGGCAGCTTCAGCCGCGGCGACACGATGAACTTCATGGCGGCGATCGGTCCTGACTTCAAGGCGGGCTATGTCGACCAGTTGCCGGTCAGCAATGCTGACGTCGGAGTGACGGCGGCCAAGATCCTGGGGCTGCGCACCTCACAGAACGGCGGCCTGGTCGGCCGCGTGATGTCGGAAGCCTTGCCGAACGGCATCGTGCCGAAGGGCTATGTCGGCGACGTCAAGTCGAAGCCGGCGGAGAACGGCCTGCGCACGGTGCTCAACTTCCAGCGCGTCGAGAGTCAGCGCTATTTCGACGCGGCCGGCTTCCCGGGTCGCACGCTTGGACTCGAGCCTGAGAGCGGCAAACAAAAAACGGCGGGGAAATAACCCCCGCCGTTCGTTGGCGCATCGTGAAGACGTGCGCGAAATTTGACGCCCAGGTCACATGCCAATGTCGAACACGTTCGGCAATTGGCCCGCCAGCGGCAGCGCGGTGGCTCCCAGGAAGGTTGCCACCATCGCCATCAGGCGACGGTTGCCCTGGCGCTTGCCGCGCATCTGGCCCGCGATCCACTCCAACATCTCGGTCTTGACCTTCGAGGCATAGGCCGGCGCCCAGCTCTCGATGTCGGTCTCGGGTGACAGCGCGACGCTGCGCGGCGGCACCGGCAGTCCGGAGGCGCTCGCGGCATGATGCGCGACGGCCTTCGCCAGGAGGTCGTCGAACCGGCCGGCATCGGTGCGCTCGGTCGCGGCCTCGTTGATCTCGAACAGCGCCTCGGCTTCGGCGCGGCTGACGGGCTGGTCGTTGACGGCGACGGCCGTCAGGATGCGCGCGCACCAGGCGGCGTCATCGGCATCGAGCGAGCGGGAGAAATGCACCCGGCCCTTGGTGGTGGGCCCTTCGCCTGTGATCACGCCGTCGCGCACGATGCTGAGTGCATGGGCCGCGGTATCGCGGCAGGACGGTTCGAGGGACGGCGAATCAAGGGACTTGGACTCAAGGGACTTGGCAGCGGCAGACATAGTTCACTTCCAGACTTCTTCTGATCGACCAGCATTTCCATGCAGGGCCTGAACGAGTGGTTAACGATTCGATAGGGTGATCGCGACTTTTCTACATGGTTGCCGATTGGTCGCTGTCGGGACCGTTTCGGTTCTATCCAATGTCGGGCGGCGTGGTGCGGGTCATAAAAGGCAATATCGCGGCAATCCAGCCCTTTCCCGCCGGTGGGGATATTTCGCCGCAGCAGCGCGTGCGGCAAGAAGGTGCTAGAAGATCGGCGTGTTGAGAGAATGATTTCACATTTTACTTGAACGGGTTCACTTCGGACCTTCCCCGTCTTATATTCCACTGAAAGCCTCTAGAACGAATTCATCAGCAACTTCAATGAGATGAGGTAGAACCATGCCACTTCCGATCGGCGCCACCGCCCCCGACTTCGAAGCCGAAACCACCGAAGGGAAAATTAAATTCCACGACTGGATCGGCGACAGCTGGGCCCTTCTGTTCTCGCATCCCAAGGATTTTACCCCGGTCTGCACCACCGAGCTCGGCGCCCTCGCCAAGCTGAAGCCCGAGTTCGACAAGCGCGGCGTCAAGCTGGTGGGCCTGTCGGTCGATCCGGTCGACCGGCATTCCAAATGGGCCGAGGACATCAAGGAAACGCAAGGTGCCGCCCCGAACTATCCGCTGATCGGCGACACCGACTTCAACGTCTCGAAACTCTACGAGATGCTGCCGGCCTCGACCTCGGGCGATCCCCTCACCCGGACGCCGGCCGACAACCAGACCGTCCGCAACGTCTTTGTCATCGGCCCGGACAAAAAGATCAAGCTGGTGCTGGTCTATCCGATGACCACGGGACGCAACTTCCAGGAAATCCTTCGCGCGATCGACTCGCTCCAGCTCACGGCCAAGCATCGCGTCGCGACGCCGGCTGACTGGAAGCACGGTGAAGACGTCATCATTGCCGGCTCGGTCTCCAACGACGAGGCCAAGACGATCTATCCGCAGGGCTGGAAGGAGCCGAAGCCCTACATCCGGATCGTGCCGCAGCCGAAATAACGGCCCTACCCGGTCGTACGGTTCGCCACCAGCAGACCGCGTCACGAGGGCGGGCCTGAGTGTTTCAGCCCGCCGCTCCGATCAGGCTGCGCGCACGCGGTCGAGGAATTTCTCGACCTCTGCCTTCAGATTGAGGCTCTCGCCTGACAACGCCTGGGCCGAGGCGAACATCCGGCTCGAAGTCTCGCCGGTCTCGTTCGCTCCCTTGGCCGCATGCCGGACATTGGCGGCGACATCCGCCGTGCCGCTTGCCGCAGCCCGAACGCTGCCGGCGATGTTGTGGGTGGCGCTTCTCTGCTGCTCAACCGCCGCAGAGATCGACGTAGCGATGCCGCTGATACGCTCGATGGTCTGGCCGATGGCCTTGATGGCGGCGACCGACTCTTCGGTCGCGAGCTGCATGCTGGCGATCTGACTGGAGATCTCGTCGGTCGCCTTGGCGGTCTGGCCCGCGAGCGTCTTGACCTCCTGCGCCACGACCGCAAAGCCGCGTCCCGCATCGCCTGCGCGCGCGGCCTCGATGGTGGCGTTGAGCGCCAGCAGATTGGTCTGCTCGGCGATCGAGGTGATCAGCTTGACGACGTCGCCGATGCGGGCGCCCGCTTCCGAAAGCTGCGCGATGCGGTGGTCGGTGGCCTCCGCCTGCCGTACCGCCTCGGCTGAAATCTCGTTCGACTCCTGCACCCTGCGGGTGATCTCGGTGATCGATTTAGAAAGCTCGTCTGAAGCCGCAGCCGCCGACTTCACGTGCTCGGAGGCGGTCTCGGAGGCGCCTGCGGACTGTGCCGACAGGTCGGCGGTCGAACGGGCGGTATCGGTCAGTTGCCGGGCAACGCGCTCGAACTCGCTCGAAGAGTCCAGCACGTTGTTGAGGATGCCGCCGACGCTGCCACGGAACTCGTCGACGAAGTTGCGCAGCTCGGACTTGCGCTGCTCGGCGGCCGCAGCCGTAGTCGCAGCCTGCTCGCTGCGCAGGCGCGCCCGCTCCAGCGAATTGCTCTTGAACACCGCGACCGTGCGCGCGATCTCACCGATCTCGTCCGCCCGGTCCTCACAATCGATGGTGATGTCGTTCTGGCCATTGGCCAGCGCCGTCAGCGAGCTCGTCACCGAGCTCAGCGGCCTGGTCACACGGCGCACGACCAGCATGGTCAGAGCGAGCACCAGCAGCGCTGCGATGCCGGCGGCAATCGCCATGTTGCGGATCGCCTCCGCCATCATGCTTTCGAAGTGCGCCATCGGGATGCCGACGTAGAGAATGCCGACGACCTTGCCGGCCGCATCCGAGACCGGGAAATAAGCGGTCATGAAGGACTTGCCGAACAGCGTGGCCTGCCCCTTATAGGCCTCGCCCTTGCGCAAGGGGACCTGGCCGGGGTGATCGGCGGCGAGCTGGGTGCCGACGGCGCGGTCGCCGTTCTCCTTCTTCACATTGGTCGAGCGGCGGACGAACTGCCCACTGGCGTCGTCGAACACGAACAGCGTGGCGTTGCCGCCGACATAGGACACGGCGCGATCGACGATCGCATGGTCCTTGAAGTCGGGCATCTTGGGGATCTCGGCGCGGACGACCATGCCGTCCCTCATCGTGATCCTGGCGTCGGGAACGATCTCGGCGAAGGCGAGCGCCAGCGTGCGCAGATTGACCTCGATGTCGCGCAGCGCGCGATCGTTGAACTCGGACGTGAGAGACCAGTAGCCCGCACCGACCACGAGTGCCGTATTCACCGCAATCAGGAGCACCGCGCACAGCACCGCCTTGGTGCCGAGCTTGAACCGGAACTGCGGCAGGACCTTCCCAGTCAAAGGATTGGACATGAAACTCCCCCAAAAAACGGCCGTATATTTGAGGGACCGGCTTACGATCGCATTAACGGCCGTTCGCAACTGCAGCCGGCGACATGCCTTCCAAAAGGTGAACGAGGATCTTTCCCGACCATGCCAAGCCCGCGGCCGATCATCGTCTGGTTCCGCGATGACCTGCGACTCTCCGACCACCCGGCCCTCCACGCCGTCACGCGGACTGGCGCGCCGGTAATCTGCCTCTATGTCCTCGACGACACCGTGGGACGGCCGCTCGGTGCCGCGGCGCGCTGGTGGCTGGCGCAGTCGCTGCGGTCGCTTGCCGCAGGCCTCGCCGCGATCGGCGGCGCGGTCACGCTGCGCAGGGGACCGGCGGTCACGGTGATCCCCGAGGTGGCACGCGAAAACGAAGCGGTCGCAGTCTACTGGAACGAGATCGCGCAGGCGCCGCATCAAGCGCTTGAGACGAAACTCAAGGAGAGCCTCGCAAAGCTCGGCGTCGACGCACAAAGCTTCCCCGGTGACCTCCTGGCCTCGCCAAGCACGATCCGCAACAAGGAGGGCCGCGGCTTGCGCGTGTTCACGCCATTCTGGCGGCGCGTGCTGGCGCTGGGCGATCCGCCCAAACCGCTGCCGGCGCCGAAAGCGCTGCGGGCAGGTCCAGCGCTTGCGGGCGATGCCCTCGAAAGCTGCGAGCTCGAACCGACACGGCCCGATTGGGCCGGCGGCCTGCGCGAGAGCTGGCAGCCCGGCGAGACCCAGGCCCACGGCCGGCTGCGCGATTTCCTCAAGACCGCCGCGCGCGGCTATGCCAGCGAGCGCGACCGGCCTGACCTGCCGGGCATCTCGCGGCTGTCACCGCATCTGCGCTTCGGCGAGATCAGCCCGCGCCAGCTCTGGCACACCGCACGGTTTGCCGCCGCCGAGGACCCCGCCCTTGCGAGCGGTGTCGAGAAATTCCTCGGCGAGCTCGGCTGGCGCGAATTCTGCCGTCACCTCCTGTTCGACCATCCCGACCTCGCAACGGAGAACCTGCAACCCGGCTTCGACGCCTTCCCGTGGAAGCACGACGCGAAGGCGCTCGCCGCTTGGCAGCGCGGCCGGACCGGCTATCCCATAGTCGATGCCGGCCTGCGCGAGCTCTGGCACAGCGGCGTGATGCACAACCGGGTGCGGATGGTCGTGGCCTCCTTCCTGGTCAAGCATCTCCTGATCGACTGGCGACAAGGCGAAGGGTGGTTCTGGGACACGCTGGTCGATGCCGACGCCGGCAGCAACCCCGCCAACTGGCAATGGGTCGCCGGCTGCGGCGCCGACGCCGCGCCCTATTTCCGTATCTTCAATCCGGTGCTCCAGGGCGAGAAGTTCGATCCTGATGGCACCTATGTGCGGCGCTGGGTGCCCGAACTGAAGCATCTGCCGGCGAAGCTGATCCATCACCCCTGGAAGGCGACACCGATCGAGCTTGCGAGCGCAGGCGTCGAGCTCGGCTCCGGCTATCCGCGTCCATTTGTCGATCATGCCAAGGGGCGCGAGCGCGCCCTCGCAGCTTACGCGAAGATCCGCAAAGGTTGAGCGTCGCTTTGACAGGTTGTCGAATCCCGTTATCGTCATCGCTCCGTTCAAACCTTGGGGGACGATATGAAAGACGACGCACCCGTCATTGAGCCGGCGATCGAAGCGATGCCCGTCGCCGAGACGCCGAAAGAGGCTGCAAAGCCGAAGAAGACCCGGAAAGCCGCCAAGAAGGTCGCAAAGAAAGTAGCGGCGAAGAAGACGGCGAAGAAGGCCAAGAAAGCTTCCAAGAAGGCTTCCAAGAAGAAAGCCGCCAAGAAGGCTCCCAAGAAGGCCGCGAAGAAGGCCTCCAAGAAAAAGAAGAAAGCCAAGCGTTGATCGCAGATCCAAGATCAGGCCTCCGGGTGCCCAGCGCCCGGCGGCTCTGCGTACTGTTCTCGCCCGCCGCGTCGAGGCCCGTCCGCGCGGCTAGAAACGCCTGTTGACCACGAATACCGCCGCCGCACAGATCGCCATGCCGGCAACGGCCACCGCATCGAGCCGTTCGCCGAACAGCAGATAGGCCATCAGCGCCGTGACCGCGGGCACCAGGTAAAACAGGCTCGCAACCGCGGTCGCGGCCGAACGCCGGATCAGCCAGTACAACAGGCCGATTGACCCGATCGACAGCGCCACCGCGAGCCAGGCCAGCCCCAGCACGAATTCCCGCGTCCAGTGCACCACGCGGTCTTCGAAGGCGAAGGCCCCCGCCGCAAAGAACAGTGTCACTGCGACATATTGCACGAGATTGCCGGCGCGCCAGTCGATGTGGTTGCAGTAGCGGCGCTGGTAGAGCGTGCCGAGCGTGATGCTGATCAGCGAGACGACCGAGGCAAGCCATCCAAGGCCTGCCTCTCCGGTCATCGGACGATTGTGCAGGATCAGCACCACGCCACCGAGACCGAACAAGAGCCCGCCCCATTGCAGCGGCGTCACCCGCTCGCCGAGCCAGCGATTGGCGATGGTCGAGGTCAGGATCGGCTGGAGGCCCGGGATAAGCGCGGAAAGGCCGGCGGGAATCGAATGCGCGATCGCGATCGCAGTGCCGCCGAGATAGAAACCGTGAACGAGAATGCCCGCGACCGCGCTGTGGGCAATGCCGGTCCCGTCCGGCCATTTGGGACGTGCAATTGCCACGATGATCGCCATCAACCCGACCACGATCGCCATGCGAATGGCGAGGTAGGTCAAGGGGTCGGCGTTGTTGACGACGGATTTGGTGGCGATGAACCCGGTACTCCACAGCACGACGAAGAGGACCGGCGCCGCGCGTGCGGCCCAATTTTCTTGATTATGATTCATTGCCGCTCTCATTGCCCGACCATGGGAAGCGCGGCAATGCAAATTTCGGCGGATCCCTTGCTGCGCTGCACGAAGGACGTGCAGGCTGCGACGAGGACGACGTCAGCCGGCGCGGCCGCTCACCACTCGTCGGGACAGGGGTCGACGATCTTCCAGAGATCGACGCCGTTCTTGATCTTCTTCATCTCGGGGGTGAGCCCGCCATTGCGCTGGATCCAGTCCTTCACCGTGTCCGGGTAATAGGACATCAGGTCGGACGTGCCCGCGGCGCTGGTCACCTTGATGCCGAAGGTGAATGCCTTGTCGTAATAGGCCTGGTGAAAGCCGAGGCTGGCGCGTGGCGTCACGCAGATCTTGTTCATGGGCACGATGCCCAGGACCAGGGTGCAGGCCGAATTGCAGATGCCGTCGATGATGACCCGCTCGCCCTTGTCGCGGATGCGCTTGTACTTGGCCTTGTATTCCTCGACGTAACCGCCGTGGTCGCGCGTGATGTGCAAATCCGCGCGCGCGGGGGCCGCGGCGACGCAGGACAGCAACAGCAGGCTGATGGGCGTGATGCGCATTGCAGAGTAACGGCTGAAGCCTTGTTTGAAGGAAGCCGACCTCATAGAGAGCCCCAAGGGGCCGGCCACCGGATGCGAACGAACTCTTGGCCAAACTGTGTTGGGAATCCGTTAAGCATCCGGAAAAGGCCAAAAATGGGCAGACCTTGGGGTTCGCTGGCGGTCCCGGCAGCACCAAGGCGCGAATCTGTGGAATTTCACCAGGTTTACGGCCGCAAAGCGGGTGCCCTACGGGCCGCAAATCGCTATAAGATCGTTGTCGGTCAGGTCGGCTTCCGGAGAATCAAGATGAGCAAGTTGAAGTGCCTTGCGGCGGTCGCCGCCCTGTCGGTGGTGACGCTCGCCCCGAGCCTGTCCGAGGCGCGGGTCCATCACCGGTATCACCACCACTACGCCAATCCGCTGCCCTACCCGATCAGCTACATCCACAATTACGGTCCGGGAGTCACGTCCGGCCGCTTCGCCTATTACGACGGGCCGTCGACCAACCACTGTTACCAGGGCTCGGCCGCCTATATCGGCCAGGATCGGCGCCGGCATCCCTGCTTCTGAGGGACGCTGACGCGGTGCCGGCGCAAACCTATCGCGCCGGACGCCAGGAGCTGCTGCTCGATCTCATAAACCTGCAGCCTGACGAGGTCCTTGCCGACCTCGCCATGCAGCGTCTTGCGCACTGCGGCCGAGTATTCGGCCCGGATCATGCCGAGCGCACGGGTGAGGCCACCACCATGGCCAGCGCCGCGGTCTCGCCGGATGTGACCGCGCTATCGAGCCGGCCGGCCAAGCTCTTCAGGAAGGCACGCTCCGCCTCGTCATGCCAGTCGGTCTGCTCGACCGAGTTGGTCATTGCAGTACTCCAGGAATGGCGCGGGCGCCGCGAAAGACCACCCCGCGCAAAACGATGCACGCCGGCCGGTCACCGCCCCGGTCACCGGCCGGTCAGAGATGCTCTTCGAACTCCTCGAAGGACTTGCCGAACTGCGTCATCGCCTCCTCCAGATAGTCCGCGAGCATCGGCGTCGCGATCAGATAGGAGGCGGTACGATTGTTGTGAGCCTGCGCCGCCTGCGACTGCAGCTCGGGCCAGGTCGAAAGGTCGCCGTCACCGCGGCCGAGCCACGTCAGCGCCACGAGATCAATCTGCTCGTCGACATTGAGGTCGCGTATGAAGCCGGCCAGCTCCGCGCGGTCGGTCGCCTCTCCCCGGCCGCCGCGGCCATAACTCATGTCATCGTCGCCGCTGTCCAGGATGACGCCACCACCGTCTGCCCCACTGTCGGACTGGCGAGACTTCGCGATGATGAAGAAGACCTTTTCGGGCGAGATCGACAGGCTGGGAATGGTCCGCATGGTGCTTCACCTTCTTGAGGGACCGGCGTATCGCCGCCGCACTCACACCAAGCAGACTATAAGTGCCGGAGGGCACGCGAATTGCGCAAGATCAAGTATCAAAGCGGCGCAGAGCCGTTGTCTCCACTCGACGGCGTGCTGGATTGGGGGCGGAATTGGGCGGTGACCGCCCGGCTGAAGATTTGTTCATCAGCATTACATTTCGGCTCTGCCACAATTTCATCAGAACCAATTCTGATATCTGGGTTCCCGTAATCGGAGGAATACATCATGAAGCTTGGAATTGGCCTCGTTGCCGCATCGTTGTTCGCAGCGGTCGCGGCATCGCCGGCCGCGTCCGCCATGCCGGTCGCACCCGCCCCGCAGGTGACATCGGATGCCCAGCAGGTTCGCTTGGTCTGCGACGCCTGGGGGCGCTGTTGGCGGCAGCCGTCCTACTATTATGGCTACGGCTATGCACCCTATTACGGGCCCAGATATTATGGACCGCGCTATTACGGTCCTCGCTATTATGGCTATCGCCGTTGGTGAGATTTTGAGGGGCCCTTCGGGGCCCCTTCGCATATGCGAGATAGCGTCGTCGGACGAAAGACGATTCCAAAACTGATCCAGATCAAGGACGAAACAAGCCATCCGTCCATGCTGTGCCGATGGCCGATTTGATCGTTTTTCGTTGCCCGCAGACGGGCCTGAATGTGCAAACTCATTTGGAAAAGCAGCAGGGCGCCGAGGGGCGGAGTTTTGAGGCCTTCACCTGCCCCGCCTGCGCGCGCGTCCATTTCATCGATCTGGTGTCCGGACAGCCAATGAGCCGGAATCGCTGAGCAGCTCAACCGCGCGACGGTCAAGGAGACTCCCTTGGAGACGCTGGCCCGCTAACCTGCCAGGCTCGGCAGATCGAGCCCGTTTGCGCGAGCGCAGTCGATCGCGGTCTCGTAGCCGGCGTCCGCGTGACGCATGACGCCGCTCGCCGGATCATTCCACAGCACGCGTTCGAGGCGGCGGGCGGCCTCCGCAGTGCCGTCGGCGACGATCACCATCCCGGCATGTTGCGAATAGCCGATGCCGACGCCGCCGCCGTGATGCAGCGACACCCAGGTGGCTCCGCTGGCACAATTCAGCAGCGCATTGAGCAGCGGCCAGTCCGACACCGCGTCTGAACCGTCGCGCATCGCCTCGGTTTCGCGGTTCGGGCTTGCCACCGAGCCGCTGTCGAGATGGTCGCGGCCGATCACGATCGGCGCCTTCACTTCACCGCGCGCCACCATCTCGTTGAAGGCGAGCCCAAGCCGATGCCGGTCACCGAGACCGACCCAACAGATCCGCGCCGGCAGCCCCTGAAACTTGATGCGCGCCTTTGCCATGTCGAGCCAATTGTGCAGGTGCTTGTCGTGCGGCATCAGCTCCTTCACCCGTGCGTCGGTCTTGAAAATATCCTCGGGATCGCCCGACAGCGCCGCCCAGCGAAACGGCCCGACGCCGCGGCAGAACAGCGGACGGATATAGGCCGGCACGAAGCCGGGGAAATCGAACGCGTTGTTCAATCCCATGTCCTTCGCCATCTGGCGGATGTTGTTGCCGTAGTCGAGCGTGGGAAGCCCTTGCGCGTGGAATTCCAGCATCGCCTTGACGTGGTCGACCATGGAGGATTTTGCCGCGAGCTCAACCGCCTTCGGATCGTCCTTGCGCCTCGCCTCCCACTGCGCAAGCGTCCATCCCTTCGGCAAGTAGCCGTTGATCGGATCGTGGGCGCTGGTCTGATCGGTCACGATGTCAGGCTTGACGCCGCGGCGCACGAGCTCGGGGAAGATGTCGGCGGCGTTGCCAAGCAGCCCGACCGAGACGGGCTTCCTGGTTTGCGCGGCGTCCGCCATCAGTGCGAGTGCTTCATCCAGCGAGCTCGCCTGGCGATCGAGATAGCCGGTGCGCAGGCGCATCTCGATGCGGCTCGGCTGGCACTCGATCGCGAGCAGCGATGCACCGGCCATCGTTGCCGCCAACGGCTGCGCGCCGCCCATGCCACCGAGGCCCGCCGTCAAAATCCATTTGCCGGCAAGGCTGCCGCCATAATGGCGCCGCCCGACCTCGACGAAGGTCTCGTATGTCCCCTGCACGATGCCCTGGCTGCCGATATAGATCCACGAGCCTGCCGTCATCTGGCCGAACATCATCAGCCCGGCCTTGTCGAGTGCGTTGAAGTGATCGAGCGTCGCCCAGTGCGGCACGAGATTGGAATTCGCGATCAGCACCCGCGGCGCATCGGCATGGGTGCGGAAAATGCCGACCGGCTTGCCCGACTGAACGAGCAGCGTCTGGTCGCCCTCGAGCTTGCGCAGCGACGCAACGATCCGGTCAAAACTCTCCCAGTCACGCGCCGCCCGGCCGATCCCGCCATAGACGACGAGCTCGCCCGGCCGCTCGGCGACATCGGGATCGAGATTGTTCATGAGCATGCGCAGCGGTGCCTCCGTCAGCCAGCTCTTGGCGCTGATGTCGGAGCCGCGTGGGGCGCGGATCGTGCGTTCGTTGTCCAATCGGCGATTCATCTGGCGACCTCTCAGGCAAACAATGGAAACGGATCTTTCGCGAGCACCGCGCTCGCCATGCGCGGCAGCGCGCCGGCCTCGACCATCGCCTTGGCTTTGGCAAGGTCGTCGGCCATGTAGCGGTCGGGTCCGAGCGCCGGCACGTCCTCGCGCAAGGCGGCGATGACGGCCGCCAGTGCGGGGCTGGTCAAATGCGGCAGGCGCAGCGTAATGCCCTGCGCGGCGACCAAAAGCTCGATGCCGAGGATGGAGGCGAGATTATCCGCCATGTCGGAGAGCCGCCGCGCGGCATGCGCGGCCATCGACACATGATCTTCCTGATTGGCGCTGGTCGGCGTCGAATCGATCGAGCACGGCGCGGCGCGCTGCTTGTTCTCGGCGTAGAGCGCCGCCGCCGTCACCTCGGCGATCATGAAGCCGGAGTTGAGGCCGGGATCGGGCGTGAGGAACGGCGGCAGGCCGAAGTTCAGCGCGGGATCGACCAGCGTTGCGATGCGCCGTTCGCTGATGGCACCGATTTCAGACAGCGCGAGCGCAATTCCGTCAGCGGCAAAGGCGACCGGCTCGGCGTGGAAATTGCCGCCCGACACGATCTCGCCGGTCTCGACCAGCACCAGCGGGTTGTCCGTGACCGAATTGGCCTCGATTATCAGGGTGCGCGCGGCCTGCGCCAGTACGTCGAGCGCGGCACCGGCGACTTGCGGCTGGCAGCGCAGGCAATAGGGATCCTGCACCCGCTCGTCGCCTTCCAGATGCGACTGACGGATATCGCTGCCCTCCAGCAGGGCCATCAGCGTTGCGCCGGCGGCGACCTGTCCGGCATGGCCGCGCAGCGCCTGGATCTCGGAACGAAACGGCACCGTCGAGGCCATCGCCGCATCGACGGACAGCGCGCCGGTCACCAGCGATGCGCAGGCCAGCGCGTGTGCGCGCAGCAGGCCGGAGATCGCATAAGCCGTGGAGAATTGCGTGCCGTTGATGAGTGCGAGGCCTTCCTTGGGACCAAGCGTCAATGGCGCGAGACCGGCGCGGGCCAGGGCCTCGCCGCCCGGTATGATCGTTCCGCCCACCAGCGCCTGCCCTTCGCCGATCATCACTGCGGCCATGTGCGCGAGCGGCGCCAGATCGCCGGAGGCGCCAACCGAGCCCTGCTGCGGCACCAGCGGGCAGATTCCGCGCGCGAGCATCGCTTCGAGCTGCGCGATGACCTCCCGCCGCACCCCTGATGCGCCGCGCCCCAGCGAGATGATTTTCAGCGCCATCATCAGCCGCACCACCGGCTGCGGCGTCGGCTGTCCCACCCCGCAGCAATGCGACACGATCAGATTGTGCTGAAGCGTCGCCGTCTGGTCGGGCGAGATCCGCTTCGAGGCGAGCTTGCCGAACCCGGTGTTGATGCCGTAGGCTGGTGCAGGCGCCTGCGCGGCCGCGGCCACGATCGCCGACGCCGCGTCGACCGCCGGCCAGAATGACGGATCGAGCTCTACGGTCGCGCCCGCCAGCACCTGCGCGAGATGGCCGAGGCTGACGCGGCCGGGTGTGACAACGATTGGTGTCGCAGCGCCGTTCACTGGCCTCTCCAGACGCGGCGATGCAACGGATTGAAGCCAATCCGGTAGACGAGCTCGGCCGGCCGCTCGACGTCCCAGATCGCGAGGTCGCACCCTTTGCCAGCCTCTAACGTGCCCATTTCCGAAAGCATGCCCAGTGCGCGCGCCCCCTCGCGCGTCACGCCGGCGAGGCATTCGACGACCGTCATTCGGAACAGCGTTGCGCCCATGTTCATCGTGAGCAGCAGCGAGGTGAGCGGCGAGCTGCCGGGATTGCAGTCGGTCGCGAGCGCGATCCTGACGCCATGCTTGCGGAACAGCTCGAGCGGCGGTTTTTGCGTTTCGCGGATGAAATAGAAGGCGCCCGGCAACAGGACGGCTACCGTTCCCGCCTGCGCCAGCGCTGTCGCGCCTCGCTCATCGGTGTGCTCGAGATGATCTGCGGACAGCGCCGAGAATTTCGCGGCCAGCCCTGCACCGCCGAGATTGGAGAGTTGATCGGCGTGCAACTTCACCGGCAAACCGAGCGCTTTTGCCGCCGCGAACACACGCGCCGTTTGCTCTGCCGAGAACGCGATGCCTTCCATGAACGCATCGACAGCGTCGGCAAGCCTGGCCTGCGCCACCGCTGGCAGCATCTCGCGGCACACCAGATCAATGTAGCGATCCTTGTCGCCGCCAGCTTCAACGGGAAGCGCGTGCGCGCCGAGGAAACTCGTGCGGATTGCAACCGGCCGGACGCGCGCGAGCGCGCGGGCGGCACTGAGCTGCCGCATCTCGGTTACCGTGTTGAGACCATAACCCGACTTGATCTCGAGCGTCGTTACGCCCTCACCGATCAGCGCATCTAGCCTCGGCAGCGCACTCACAACGAGCTCCGCCTCGCTCGCCGCCCGCGTTGCCGCAACCGTTGAGACGATGCCGCCGCCGGCGCGTGCGATCTCTTCGTAGCTGGCGCCCGTGAGCCGCAGCTCGAATTCGCGCGCGCGATTGCCGCCGTAGACCAGATGAGTGTGGCAATCGACGAGGCCAGGCGTGATCCACCGCCCCGAGCAGTCGATCCACTCCGCCGCGTCGGCATCCGCCGGAAAGTCCGCGACAGCGCCGGCGTACGCGATGCGGCCATCGCGCGCCGCGACCAGGCCATGCGCGATCTCGCCAAGATCGGGCAGATCGTCCCGCATCGTGGCGAGGCGGGCGTTGTGCCAGATCCGATCGAAGCGCTCTGCCATGCAGGTGTTCCTTCGCTGCCGGACGCTTGACTTATATGTCTAGACATATAATCGTGGCATGGTTCTGTCCAGCCGGCAGGAAACATGACACGACTGCATTTCGCATCCGCGCTGCTGCCCTCGGGCTGGGCCGACGACGTGCAGGTCGTCGTCACCGACGGCACCATCGCCGAAGTCACAGCAGGCGTCGCGCCTGCGGCCGGAGACGAGCGCCATCAACTCGCCATTCCTGGAATCGCGAGCCTGCATAGCCACGCGTTCCAGCGCGGCATGGCGGGGCTCGCCGAGACGCGCGGCAACACCGCGGACACGTTCTGGACCTGGCGCGAGACGATGTATCGCTTCGCGCTCACGATGACGCCCGATGACGTCGAGAGCGTCGCCACCCAGCTCTATGTCGAGATGCTCGAGCAGGGTTTTACCCGCGTCGGCGAGTTCCACTATCTGCACCACGATCACGACGGCGCGGCCTACGCCAACCCGGCGGAAATGGCGATGCGCATCGCCCAGGCCGCCGAAACTGCGGGGATCGCCCTCACCCTGCTGCCGAGCTTTTATGCGCACGGCACGTTCGGGGGAGCTGCGCCACATGCCGGCCAGCGCCGTTTCATCTGCTCGGTCGACCAGTTTGCAAAATTGCTTGCCGCTTCGCGTCAGGCCGTCAGCAGGTTGCCCGGCGCCAATATTGGCATTGCGCCGCACAGCCTGCGCGCCGTGACGCCGGACGAGCTGGCCGCGATCGTTCCCCTCGCGGACGGCGGTCCGATCCATATCCACGCTGCAGAGCAAACCAAAGAGGTGGAGGATTGCCTCGCCTGGTCCGGCAAGCGTCCCGTGGAATGGCTGCTCGAACACGCTCCTCTCGATCGGCGCTGGTGTATCATTCACGCGACCCATACGACGCCAACGGAAGTCGCTTCGCTCGCGAGGACAGGCGCAGTCGTGGGGCTCTGCCCCATGACCGAAGCGAGCCTAGGCGACGGTATTTTTCCCGCGCGCGAATTCCTCGATGCCCAGGGCCGGTTCGGCGTCGGCACCGACTCCAATGTCCTGGTCGGCATTGCCGATGAGCTGCGCCAGCTCGAATATGGCCAGCGGCTGAAGCACCGCGAGCGCAACGTGCTGTCGAACGGACCCGGTGTGTCGACCGGACGCGCTCTGCTCGACGGCGCTTTGGCCGGCGGCGGCCAAGCGCTCGCGCAAGCCGTCGTGGGACTGAAAGCCGGCGCGCGCGCCGACATCGTCGCTCTCGACACGACGCATCCATCGCTTGCCGGGCGCCGTGGTGACGCCGTTCTCGACGGCTGGATCTTTGCGGCGGGCAAAGGCGCGATCGATTGCGTCTGGGCCAGCGGCAGGAAGGTCGTCGAAGGCGGGCAACATATGCTTCGCCGCTCGGCGCGGGAACGCTTCAACACGACGGTGCGGAGGCTCATCGCATGAGCCTTGCCACCGACAAGCTCGACGACAAGCCGACGCTTTACAAGCAGATCAGGCGCGACATCGAGACCAGGATATTGACCGGCGAGTGGCCGCCGGGTCATCGCATTCCGTTCGAGCATCAATTGATGGCGCGCTATCGCTGCTCGCGCATGACGGTGAACAAGGCTCTCTCGGAGCTTGCGCAGGCCGATCTGATCGAGCGGCGCCGGCGGGCCGGCACTTTCGTCCGCCGTCCACAGCATCTGTCCGCGGTGCTCAAGATCGCGGACATTCGCGCGGAGATCACCGCGCTTGGCCGCGGCTATGGCTATCAGCTCGTCCAATGCACGCGCCGCACCGCAAGTGCTGCGGATCGCGCCCGTCTCGGGGTGCGCAAGACGGGCAAGGTGATCGCGATCACCTGCCGCCACAGCGCCGATAACGTGCCGTTCGCGCTCGAGGACAGGCTAATCGATCTCGAGGCCGTACCGGAAGCAGCACACGCCGACTTTGCGGCCGAGCCGCCCGGCTCGTGGCTGCTTCATCATGTCCCATGGACAGAAGCCGAGCATACGATCAGCGCCGTGGTTGCAGATGATCGCACCGCGGACGCGCTCGGCATCGCCGTCGGCGCGCCCTGCCTGGTGATCGACCGCTACACCTGGCGCAGCGCGCGGACGCTGACCGCTGTGCGGCTGCTCTATCCCGGCGAGTCCCACCGTCTCGTCGCCCGTTTCAAGGGAGGTTGAGCGGCGACGTCGCAAGCGGCACAATTCATGCAACGTGGTGAGATCAAGTTCGTTCAGCACATCGATCGGCAAGAGGACAACAATCATGCGTAACACAAAAGCATTCGCAGCCATCATTGCTCTCGCAGTGGCGACGCCGGCGCTCGCCGACGACGTCAAGGTCGGCGTCGGCATCTCCGGATGGACCGGCTTTGCGCCACTGACGCTCGCCAAGGAGGCTGGCATCTTCAAGAAGAACGGCCTCGACGTCACGATCAAGAAGATCCCGCAGAAGGATCGCCACCTCGCCATCGCCTCCGGCGACGTCCAGTGCGCGGCGACAACGGTCGAGACCTGGATCTCCTGGAACGCCAACGGCGTCGCGACCAAGCAGATCTTCCAGCTCGACAAGAGCTACGGCGCCGACGGCATGGCGGTGCGCAACGATCTCGCGGCGATCAAGGATCTGAAGGGCAAGACGGTCGCCGCCTCCGCGCCCGGCACCTCACCCTATTTCGCGCTGGCGTGGATGCTCAAGAAGAACGGCCTCTCCGTGAAGGACGTCACGGTCGTGAACCTCGAGCCGGCCGCGGCCGCGCAGGCTTTCGTCTCCGGCCAGAACGATGCCGCGATGACCTATGAGCCCTATCTTTCGACGGTGCGCGCCGCGCCCGACAAGGGCAAGATCATAGCCACCACGCTCGACTATCCGATGGTGATGGACACGTTCGGCTGCACGCCGAAATTCCTCAGCGAGAATCCCAAGGCAGCCCAGGCGCTGGCCGACAGCTATTTCGAGGCGCTCGACATGATCGCGAAGGATCAGACCAAGGCCTATGAGATCATGGGCGCGGACGTGAAGCAGACCGGCGAGCAGTTCGGCAACTCGGCGAAGTATCTGCGCTGGCAGGACAAGGCCGCGAACCAGAAGTTCTTTGGCGGCGAGTTCCTGGGCTTCAACAAGGATGCCGCGGAACTGCTGCTCGAGATCGGCATCATCAAGCAGGCGCCCAAGGTTGAGGATCTCTTCGACGCGAGCTTCATCAAGTAGTCACCGCCGGCGCCAGGCCGGTTCGCTTCGCATGAAGCGAACCGGTGCATGATCTCGCTTCGTCTGGAAACCTCGCCCGTGATGCGTCCCCTCGATCCCGTGACTGCGAAGCAACGTACGGCCTATGGCCTGGCGTTCTTCGTGCTGTTCGTTGCCTTGTGGTCCTGGGCGACCTTCGGGGGCCATGTATCAAAAACCTTCCTCGCAAACCCGCTGACCATGGTGCAGGAGGGCTTTGAGCTCCTGACCCGGCACGGCTTCCTGTTCGACATCGGCATGACGGTCTGGCGCGTCGTCGGCGGCTTTGCGCTTGCAGCCGTCATTGCCGTGCCGCTCGGCGTGCTGATGGGCGCCTACAAGCCGATCGAGGCCTTTCTCGAGCCGTTCGTGTCCTTCGCGAGATACTTGCCAGCCTCCGCCTTCATCCCGCTCCTCATCCTCTGGGCCGGGATCGGCGAATTGCAAAAGCTGCTCGTCATCTTCATCGGCTCGGTGTTTCAGGTCATCCTGATGGTGGCCGTCACCGTCGGCGCCACCCGGCGCGATCTGGTCGAGGCGGCCTATACGCTAGGGGCCAGCGACCGCGGCATCATCCGCCGCGTGCTGCTGCCCTCCTCCGCCCCGGAGATCGCCGAAATCCTGCGGCTGGTGCTGGGCTGGGCGTGGACCTATGTGATCGTCGCCGAATTGATCGGGTCGTCATCGGGCATCGGCCACATGATCACCGACAGCCAGGCTCTGCTCAACACCGGGCAGATCATCTTCGGCATCATCGTCATCGGCTTGATCGGCCTCGTCTCCGACTTCCTGTTCAAGGCGTTCAATGCGTGGCTGTTTCCGTGGAAGCTCGCATGACCAAGCTCAGGATCGATCAGGTTTCACGAACCTTTCCTGCGCGTGCCGGCCATGCGCCGACCAAGGCGCTCGAGCCGACCAGCCTGGACGTCGGCGACAACGACTTCGTCACCATCCTCGGTCCTTCCGGCTGCGGCAAATCCACCCTGCTCCGCATCGTCGCCGGTCTCGATCGGCCGACCAGCGGGAGCGTCCTCCTCGACGGGCGCGAGGTGAGCGGCCCCGGCGCGGATCGCGGCATGGTGTTTCAGTCCTACACGCTGTTCCCCTGGCTTACCGTGCGGGAGAACATCGCCTTCGGCCTGCGCGAGCGCGGCATTTCGCAAGACGAGCGCGGCAAGATCGCTGACGCCTTCATCCGCCAGGTGGGGCTGTCCGGCTTTGAAAGTCACTGGCCGAAGCAATTGTCCGGCGGCATGCAGCAGCGTACCGCGATCGCGCGCGCGCTCGCCAATGATCCAAAGATACTGCTGCTTGACGAGCCCTTCGGCGCGCTCGACAACCAGACCCGCGCGCTGATGCAGGAGATGCTGCTCGGGATCTGGGAGCGCGACCAGAAGACCGTGCTGTTCGTGACCCACGACATCGAGGAAGCGATTTTCCTCGGCAGCCGCGTCATCGTCATGAGCGCACGGCCCGGCCGCATCAAGGCCGAGATTGCAGTCGACCTGCCGCATCCGCGCTCCTACAAGATCAAGACCACGCCGGAGTTCGTCCGCCTCAAGGAGCGCCTCGTCGAGGAAATCCGCACCGAGGCATTGAAGGTTGCCGAACATGCCTGACAATCGTTCTATCGCCAATGGCGAGCGCGTGCTCGCCGACCTCAATGCGCTCCGCGCCATCGGCGCCTACGAGACTGGCGTGCACAAGCCGACCTTGTCCGAGCCGCATCGCCGCTCGCTTGCATGGCTGGTCGAAAAGCTTCCCGAAGCCGGTCTCACCGGTGCGATCGACGGCATCGGCAATATCCTTGGCACGAGCACGCGAGCGGGACCGAAACTGCTGGCCGGATCGCACCTCGAAAGCCAGAACTACGCCGGCTGGCTCGATGGTCCGCTTGGCGTCGTCTATGCGCTGGAGGCGGCCCGCGTCATCAATTCCGATCCGTCGCTGCCCGGCGCCGTCGAGGTCGCGGCATGGTGCGACGAGGAAGGGCATTTCGGTCACTTCCTCGGCTCGCGGTCCTATGTCGGCGGCGTCAGCGAAGCCGACATCGACGCCGCGCGCAACCGCACCACCGGGCAGAGCATGCGCGAGGCACTATCGGATGCGGGCCTTGCAGGCCGGGCACGTATCGGGGCTGAACCAGGACGCCACATCGGATATCTGGAAGCCCACATCGAGCAAGGCGACGCGCTCGAGACGAGCGGCCTTGCGATCGGCGTAGTCACCTCGATCGTGGGCATCTGGCAGTACCGCATCAACTTCGTCGGCGAGCAGAACCACGCGGGCACGACCCGCATGGCTTCGCGCAAGGACGCAGGCTTGGCGCTGGCCAAATTCTGCGTGGCGATCGACGCGCGGTTTCCGGCCGTGGCAGGGCCGCGCACAGTCTGGACAACGGGCCGCATCACGCTCGATCCGGGAGCACCGAGCATCATTCCGGGTGGCGCCGAGATGCTATTCCAGATCCGCGACGACGATCCGGCCGTAATCGCCCGCCTGGAGGATCTGCTGCGGACGATGATCGATGAGACCAACGCGAATGGCCCCTGTCACGCGACCATGGAGCGGCTACGTACCGGCGTGCCCGCCAGAATGCATCCGCCCTTCCAGGAGACCATTGAAGCTGCGAGCAAGGCCTTTGCGAACGGACGCTCCGCCCGCATGCCCAGCGGCGCCGGCCACGACGCCCAGGTTCTAGCAACCATCATGCCGGCCGCGATGCTGTTCGTGCCATCGATCGGCGGCATCAGCCATCACTGGACCGAGAACACGGCTGACGCCGATATTGTCACCGGCGCCCAGGTGTTCGTGGACGCCTGCCGGCGCATTCTCGCGGGCAAGCCCGCTTGAACTCATTTTGCAGGGCAACTGAGCGAACCTTTCAGCACGTTGCGTTCCGTGTTCGCCAAGTGTGGTGCAGAGAGAGTCGTCTTTCCGAGAATCAGATCTGCCGCCTTCTCCGCTATCATGATGGTCGGGGCGTTCGTGTTGGATGAGGTGATGCGCGGCATCACCGAAGCATCGCAAATCCGCAAACCATCGATTCCACGAAGCCTCAGCAACGGATCGACCACCGCCAGCTCGTCAGTGCCCATTCGGCAGGTGCCGACGGGGTGATGATCGGTCTTGCAGGTCCGATACGCATAGTCGGCGAGAGCGGCTTCGCTGGTGGCCGCAACACCGGGCATCCGCTCGACCATGACGAACGGCTCGAGCGCGGGTTGCCGGAGAATCTCACGGGCCATCTTCAGCCCCTCGATCGCCGCAGAGCGATCACGCGCATCGGACCAGTAATTTGGATCAATCAAGGGCGACGCGGAAGGATCGCCGCTTGCAAGCCGCACGGTGCCACGCGAGCTCGGCCGCAGGAATGCCGAATTGAGCGTGACGCCTGCATGCTCAAGCTTCTCCACGCCCGCCTCGATTCCCGAACCGAGGCCAAGGTGGAATTGCACGTCCGGCCATTCCAGCGCTCTTGCCGCCGGGTCGGCGTACCAGAAGCCCCCGGTCTCAAACAGGGTGGACGCGACCGGTCCGCGCTTGAACAGCAGATACTCCAGCCCCGCCCAGATCGTGCGGTGCAGCTTCGCATAGCTGTCGTAGGTGAAGTCGCCCTTGCACTCCGCAATCGCATAGAGGTCGAGATGATCCTGAAGGTTCTCGCCCACACCGGGCAAATCGTGGATCGGCTTGACACCGATTGAATTCAGATGGTCGGCCGGACCGATCCCCGATAGCAGCAGAAGACGAGGCGATCCGATGGCGCCGGACGCAAGGATGACCTCCCGTTCGGCCCGAACGATCTCCCGCTCCCCTCCGCGCACCGACTCGATTCCCACAGCACGCCCATTCTCGACCACGATCCGGGTGCTGTAGGCGCCGGTCAGGACGGTGAGATTCGGTCGGCCACGGATCGGCTTCAGATAGGCGGTGGCGGTCGAGCATCGCCGCGCATCTCGCACCGTCACCTGATAGTGGCCGACGCCCTCCTGCCGCGCACCATTGAAATCGGCATTGTATTGAATTCCATATTCCTGCCCGGCTCGCAGAAAAGCCTCGCTGATCGGCAGCGGGTTGACCGGCACCGAAACGCCGAGCGGACCACCGCGCGCATGGTAGGCATCGACGAAGCGCTGGTTGTCTTCGGCGCGCTTGAAATACGGCAAGACATCCGCGTAGCTCCAGCCTGTCGCGCCATCCGCTGCCCAGCCATCATAGTCTCGGGCGTTACCACGGGTATAGACCTGCGCGTTGATGCTGGAGCCGCCGCCGAGCACCTTCGCCTGGGTATAGCGCAGCACCCGCCCGCCAAGGTGGCGCTGGGGTACCGTCGAGTATCCCCAGGATGCAATGCCCTTGGTCATCTTGGCAAAACCCGCCGGCATGCCGAACAGCGGGTTGTTGTCGCTGCCGCCTGCCTCGAGCAGGAGCACCTTCGTCGACGCATCGACGCTCAGACGGTTGGCAAGCACGCAGCCGGCGGACCCGGCGCCGACGATGATGTAATCGTAAACCGTCATCTCATGTCCCCAAGAGTTCGAAGATCATGAGTTCGAAGGTCGGTCCTCGCAACATGATCCGCGACGCGCAACGCCTGGGCGGCGATCGTCAGTGACGGGTTCACCGCCGCCGAGGTCGGCAGGAACGACGCATCGACGACGAAAAGATTGGGATGATCAAAGGCACGACAGAACGGATCGAGCGGTGATGTCGCGGGATCGCGGCCGATGCGCACCGTCCCGCACTGATGCGAGGGCGTGCGCCGGTCGAACGCCTTCGACAGTACGATCGGGTAACCCGCAGCACGCAGCCGTTCCTTCAACGCCGCCACCAGCGCCAGATGGGTCGTCCAGTTCGAACGCTGCCAGTCGAGCCGGATATTTCCACCATCGACCGTCACACGGCTCGCGGCGCTCGGCAGATCCTCGCTCATCGCGTACCAGTCGACCGCGTGCCGGCTCATCAGGCCCAGCGCCAATTCCGGCGCGAGCGGCATGTTGGCCTTCAGAATCGGCGCGGTGACACGTCCAAGCAGCTGAATGTTGCCGAGCGGCGGTCCGCCGCGTCCATCATCGAGATAGAAATCATTGACGCCGATCGTCTTCTGGTAGATCGAATCGTTGACGACTCGCGGGTCGATCGCCAGCACAGCCGAGGCATTGTGGTTCATGAAGTAGCGGCCGACTGCATCGGAACGGTTGGCGATGCCGGCCTGTGACGAACGCAGAAGCAGCGCGGCTGAATTGACGGCGCCTGCCGCGAGCACGACGATCTGGGCACAGATCATCCTCCGCTCACCGGCCTGAATGACCTCGACGCCGGCGATGCGTTTACCGTCCGGCTCGGCGACAAGCCGCTCGACCTGTGCACCTTCGCGCAGTTCGACATTGTCGTGGGCGAGAGCGCAGGCAAGCCCGCAGGACTCGGCATCCATCTTGCCGTGCCCGGCGTCCGGGAATGCATCCCAGGGTGTCTTGGCGCGTTTGAGCCATGTCTCGATGTCGATGCCAAGCGGCAGTGAGAACGGATTGAGCCCGATTTTCTTCAGCCGCTCTCGTACCGCGGCGATCGCCGGCTCATCCGGCACCGGACCGAACGGGTAAGGTGCGGAGTGAAAAGGCTCCGAGGAATCGTTCCCGAGCGCGCCGCGCACGTTATAGAGTTGCTCTGCACGGCTATACCATGGCTCCAGTTCGCCATAGCTGAACGGCCAGCCCGGCGTCGTTCCATCGCGATGCGCGATGGGAGCAAAGTCCTCGGCGCGGTAGCGGATCAGCACCGCCCCGTACAGCTTGGTATTGCCGCCCACATAGTAGTAATTGCCGGGATTGAAGGCCTTCCCTGCCCCATCGAGCCAGGACTCCTGCGGCCGGAAAACCCCACGCTGGAAGATCGCCCTCGCGTCCCGCGCGGCCTCGCAGTCGCGCAGACGCTGGCCGCGCTCGAGAATCACCATCTTTGCGCCGGTAGGCGCGAGACCGGCGGCAAAGGTCGCACCGCCCATTCCAGAACCGATGACGAGAACATCGGTTGTCTCCGTGATCTTCATGCGGCTCTCGCAGCGCTCGATCAGATGCGGTGCGTGGTCGCTGGGTCGAACAGCACCGCCTTGTCGAGATTGAACGCAAAAGTGTGCGGTTGCCCGAGCCGGATGTCGGCATCAGCACGCATGCGGGCGGTCACCTCCTTGCCCGCGACCCGGATGACGACATAGGTGTCCGATCCGGCAGGCTCGATGATCTCCACGTTGGCGTCGAACCGGACAACCGATCTGGCGTTGCGGTCCATGCTTTCGTCATCGTTCACGGCCTCGGGACGAATGCCGAAGATCACCTTGGCACCGTCCTTGAGCCCGGCAGCATCGGCACTCGCCGGCACGGGCAGCATGATCGATGACCCATCCTTGCGCGCGAGCGCGATCCGCTGCTGGCCATCCGCCTGCGTGACCGTGCCCTCCAGCAGGTTCATCGCCGGCGATCCCATGAAGTCCGCGACGAACATGTTGGCGGGACGATTATAGATTTCGCTCGGACTTCCCACCTGCTGCAGTTCGCCATTCTTCAGCACGGCAATCTTCGTCGCCAGCGTCATGGCCTCGATCTGATCGTGCGTGACATAAACGATCGTCGTGCCGGTCGTCTGATGCAGACGCTTGATCTCGACCCGCATGTCGACGCGCAGCTTGGCATCGAGGTTCGATAAGGGCTCGTCGAACAGAAAGACGCTCGGGCGCCTGACGAGCGCTCGTCCCATGGCGACACGCTGTCTCTGTCCGCCGGAGAGCTGGCTCGGCCGGCGCGACAGGAGATGTTCGATCTGCAAGGTCTTCGCGACCCCGGCCACCGCCTTGTCGCGCTCCGATTTCGGAACACCGCGCATCTCCATACCGAACCCCATGTTCTCGGCGACCGACATGTTCGGGTAGAGCGCATAGGATTGGAACACCATTGCGATGTCCCGCTTCGACGGGTGCAGGTCATTGACGACAGCGCCGCCGATGCGGATCTCGCCCGAGGAGATCCCCTCCAGGCCTGCAATGGTGTTGAGCAGGGTCGACTTGCCGCAGCCGGACGGGCCGACCAACACCAGAAAGCCGCCCTTCTCGAGCGTGATGTCGATCCCCTTCAGGACTTCGATCGTCCCGAAGCGTTTGCGAAGCGAGCTGATCTCGAGCGTGGCCATCTCTTCATCCCTTCACGGCGCCAGCCATCAGGCCGCGGACAAAATATCGACCGGCAATGACGTAGACGAGCAGCGTCGGCGCGGCGGCGATGATCGCGGCCGCCATGTTGACGTTGTATTCGACTACACCCGTCGATGTGTTGACGAGATTGTTCAGCGCAACCGTCATTGGCGCGGTATCGCCGGCAGCAAAGGTCGAGCCGAACAGGAAATCGTTCCAGATGTTGGTAAACTGATAGATCACGGTAACGATGATGATCGGCGTCGAGTTCGGCAGCAGGATCCGGCGGAATATCTGGAAGAAGCTCGCACCGTCGATCATCGCGGCCTTGACCAGTTCGGACGGAAACGCCGCGTAGTAGTTGCGGAAGAACAGGGTGGTGAATCCGAGGCCATAGATGACGTGCACGATCACCAGATTGACCGTCGCGTTGCCGAGACCAAACGACCAGCCCGTCAAGTCAGCAAGATCAACTCCGATGCGACCGAGCATGCCGAGGATCACGGCCATCGGGATGATGACCGATTGGAACGGGATGAAGCAGGCAAACAGCATCATCCCGAACACGAGCTTGTGGCCGGGAAAGCTCCACTTGGTCAGGACATAGCCGTTCAAGGCACCTAGCAGAGTCGAGATCAGGACTGCCGGAACGACCATCTTCACCGAATTGAAGAAATAACCGCTGATCCCGCGCGTCTCCGACACTCCGATGCGCGCCTCGCCCCACGCCATGGACCATGGCGCGAACGTCAGATGCCGCGGGAGTGCGAACATGTTGCCGCCGGTGACCTCATCCAGCGGCTTGAGCGACGTCATCACCATGACGACGAGCGGCACGAGATAGACGAGCGCGAACAGAAACAACAGGCCATAGATGACGATCCGTGTCGTCCGAGAATGACCCGGACCGCGTCGCGCCGGTGCTGACGTGATGAGATCCGCGGCGCTCATCGGTTCTGCTCCCTGGTTTCGGAGTAGATGTAGGGCACCATGATTGCCGCGATCGTCATCAGCATGATCACCGCGCTGGCCGATCCGACCGCCATCTGGTTGCGGGTGAACGTGTAGGAATACATGAAAGTTGACGGCAGCTCCGCCGCCCCGCCGGGATTCTTGCCGGTCACCGACAGCACGAGGTCATAGGATTTGATCGCCATGTGGGCCAGAACGATCAGGGCCGAGAAGAAGACCGGGCGGATGATCGGAATGACGATGCGGCGGTAGGTCTGGTAGGTCGAGGCGCCGTCGATCTGTGCCGCTTTGAGGATTTCGCCGTCGACACCGCGAAGCCCGGCGAGAAACATCGCCATGACGAAGCCCGAGCTCTGCCAGATGCCGGCGATCGCGACGCAATAGATCATCATCTGCGGATCGACCACCCAGTCGAAATGGAAGCTGGTCCATCCCCAATCGTGCAAGGCGTTTTCGAGCCCGATGCGCGGATCCAGGAACAGCTTCCAGGCCGTGCCGGTCACGATGAACGACAGTGCCAGCGGATAGAGATAGATCGGCCGCAAAATGCCTTCGCCGCGAATCTTCTGATCAAGCAGGATCGCCAGCAGCAGGCCGAGGAACAGGCAGAAAAAGATGTAAAGGCCGCCGAACAGCCCCATGTTGACGAGGGCGGTGTACCAGTTCGACGGCGGATCGGTCTCGAAGGTCCAGTTCCACAGCCTCATGTAGTTGGTAAAGCCGATGAGGTTTGTGGTCGGAAACGCCTTCGAACTCGTGAACGACAGAAACAGGGTCCAGAGATTGAAGCCGTAGACGAAGACCAGCACGAGCAGGAATGACGGCGCCAGCACAAGCCGTGGCAGCCAGTCCTGGAACCACCCGCGCAGAGACGGGCCTAGCTTCCGCCGGGCCATTGCGGTTGCCGCCTCGCGTTCGGTCATCGCGGTCATGATGATCCTCCGAAAGCCACGCCCCGTCGCCGCGACGAGCCCTGGACGGCGACGCAGGCGTAGCGATGACTTCGATTTCGATAACCTCTCCCGTTTACAGAGCAGCGCAAACGGGAGAGGAGCCGCCGAGCCTCTACTTGGCGGCGTTGATTGCCTTCACCAGCTCGGTCACGGCAATATCCGACGTCTTGATCCCGCCGTGCATGAACTTCGTCACGACATCGTAGTACGCCGTGGCGATGGCCGGCGGCTGGGCGTAGTTCTGGGCAAGCGAGCCGAAGAACGTTCCCTTTGCGTTGGCCGCCTTGACGTCCGCGATGCCCTTCTTGCCGCAGATGTCGAAGGCAGCGTCGGAAACGTCCGTTCTCGCCGGGACGGAGCCCTTGATGACGTTGAACGCCGACTGGACGTCGGGGCTCATCGTCACCTCCGCGAGTGCGAGCTGCGCCGCCTGGCGATCCGCCGGGACCTTGAAGAAGGCGAACATGTCGGAGTTATAGAACACCGACCCGTCCGTCCCCGGGAAGCGGTAGCAGAGGAAGTCCTTCCCGGCTTCCTTGTGGGCTGCTGCGAACTCGCCCTTGGCCCAGTCGCCCATCACCTGCACGAGCGCATCGCCCTTGATTACCATCGCAGTGGCAAGGTTCCAGTCGCGACCAGTGTAGTTCGGGTCGACATAGTCGCGCAGCTTGGCGAGGTTGTCGAACGCCTTCTTCATCGTGTCCGACTTGAGCGCGCTCTCGTCGAGATCCACGAACGCCTTCTTGTAGAACTCAGTGCCGCCGGTCGACGCGACGATCGAATCGAACATCGTCGCTTCCTGCCAGGGCTGGCCGCCAAGTGCGAGCGGAACAACGCCGGCCTTTTTCGCCTTGTCGAGCAGTGCCACGAATTCATCGAAGTTCTTCGGCTCCGTGCCGCCAATTTTCTCCATGACGGCCTTGTTGAGCCAGATCCAGTTGACGGAGTGGATGTTGACAGGAACGGCGCCCCATTTGCCGTTGGTCTTGGCGAACTTCTGCAGCGCCGCCGGAATGACCTTGTCCCAGCCTTCCTTGTCCGCAAGATTCGAGATATCGGCAAGCGAACCCTGCTCGGCGTATTCGAGCGCGTAGTAGCCGAGGATCTGCGATGCCGTCGGCGGATTACCCGCGGCGACATTGGCCTTCAGCGTGGTCATTGCCGCACCGCCGCCGCCGCCCGCCACCGGCACGTCCTTCCAGGCATATCCCTTCTTGGCGACTGCCTGCTTGATGACGTCGAGCGCAGCCGCTTCGCCACCTGACGTCCACCAATGCAGCATCTGCACTTCCTTGATGTCCGCCGCGTGCGCCAGCGTCCCATAGCTGATGGTGACGGCAGCCAAAGCCGTCGAGATCAGAAATGCGCGGAACTTCATACGCGTGTCCCTTCCCTTTTTTGGTCGTTTCCTGCCGGAAGCGGTCCGGCACCGTTTCGAGAAGCCTGTTCGGCTCTTGAATTTCATTATCGTTGTCGACCGCGGTTGCCGCCGAACCCATTAGAAGCGGCCCGCCTTCAAAGCTCCTTTCCTACTGTCCAACAAAACGGGGGGCGCGCTTGCCCCTGAAGGCGGCAACGCCCTCGGCGAGATCATCGGTCGTGGCGGTGAGCGCGCCGGCAAGCCCTTCGATGGGGGCGTCACTGTCCTCCCCTTCAGCCGCATTGATCATGGCCTTGACGATCTGCACGGCAAGTGGGCCACGCGCGGCAACGTCGGACGCGAGGCTTTCGGCGCGCATCAGTGCTTGGCCGCCGTCGGTCACCTCGTCGACCAGCCCGAGCTCGCAGCCCTCTTCGGCCGTGAACAGACGGCCCGTGAGCGCCATGCGGCGAACTACGGAGGCGCCGAAGCGGCGAACCAGGCGCTGCGTTCCCGACCAGCCCGGCGCCATGCCCAATCCCGTCTCCGGAAGTCCGAGCTTGATGCCGCGCTCGGCGATGCGGACGTCCGCTACCGCAGCGAGTTCCAGTCCGCCGCCGAAAGCGTGGCCGGTGAGCGCCGCAATGAGCGGCATACGCAGGCGTGCCAGCGCCTCGAACGCGCGATGGCCTGCGCGCGTCCAGTCGCGCCACATGTCGAGCGCCGGCAATCCGCCCCAGGCCGCAATATCGCCGCCGGCGCAAAATGCCTTGCCCTCGCCGAACAGGATCGCAACGCGGGTCTCGCGCGAGGCCTCGATGGCCCGCGCCGCCTCGCCGAGCGCCTCGATCATGTCGCGATCAAGCGCATTGAGCTTGTCGGGGCGCTTGAGGCCGAGCCGGGCGATCGATCCCTGAAAGGTCAATTCGACAAACGGGCTCAAGCTGCCCTCCGCAATTCGAGGCCAATCGGTTCGGGACGGAACAGCGTGGCCGGCATCAACTTCAAATTGCCAGCCACTCGCAGCGGGAACTCCGATTGTGCAAGCACGTCACGCTGCAAGTCAACACCGGGTGCGATTTCGACGACGGTGACGCCTTCCGGCTCGAGCCTCAGGACGCAGCGCTCGGTAACGTAAACGATCTCCTGCCCCTGCGCGACCGCCCGCCTGCCCGAAAAGGACACCTGCTCGACCTCGTTGACGAGCTTCCTGACCTTCCCTTCCCTGGCAATCCGCAAGGAGCCGTCGGCGATCTCGAGGCCTGCGCCGGCGGTAAAGTAACCGGAGAACACGATGCGCTTGGCCCGCGCCGTGATGTCGACGAAGCCGCCAGCCCCGGCCGTCACGTGGGGACGGAGACCAAGCTTCGAAACGTTGACCGAGCCCGAGCGGTCGATCTGCAGGAACGAGAGCAGCGACATGTCGAAGCCACCGCCCTGGAAATAGGTGAATTGATGTGGCGACTGGACGATGGCCTCGGCATTGGACGCGCAGCCGAACTGGAAGTCGAGCAGCGGAACGCCACCTATGGCGCCCTGCTCGATTACCCAGGTGACCGCACCGTGCCGGCCTTCCTCGATCAGAATACGAGGGACGTTGGCCGAAATGCCGAATCCGATGTTGACGGCGTCGCCGTCGCGAAGCTCCATCGCGACGCGACGCGCGATGGCTTTGCCGACGTCGAATTTCGGCGTCTCGAACGAGGCGATTGGCCGACAGATCTCGCCGGAAATCGCGGGTTCGTAGGGCGTGTTCGTGGTCTGGAGCTGGTCCGGGGCGACGACGATCACGTCGACGAGAACGCCGGGCACGACAACGTCATGGGGACGCAAGGTGCCGGCAGCCGCGAGGCGCTTGACCTGGGCGATAACAAGGCCGCCATTGTTGCGCACGCTCAGCGCCTGATCGAGCGGCCCGAGAATGCCCCCCTCGTGCTCATAGGAGAGGTTTCCGCGCTCGTCCGCGGTGGTGGCGCGAACGATCGCGACCTGCGGAACGATGCTCGGGAAGAACAACCAGTCGTCGCCGGCGAAATTCACCCGACTGACGATCGGCTCGGCGGCGGCCTTGGGGTTCATCGCACAGCCTTCGCGCGCCGGGTCGACGAAGGTGTCCATACCGACCTTGGTCAAAACGCCCGGGCGCTTTGCGGCGGCTTCGCGATGCATGTCGAACAGGATTCCCGACGGCACGTTGTAGGCGGGGATGGCGTTCCCCGAGATCATCTCCCAGATCTCGGGGGGAGCGGCGGAGGAAGGGCCGGACGGATAAGACCCGGCCAGGACCTTCTTGAGGCATCCAGGCTTTGCGATGTGATCGATGCCTTTGACGCCCCACATGTCGCCGGCGGCGATCGGATGCAGCGTCGTCAGGTTACGCGGGTGGCCTTCGGCTTCAAATCTTGCACCGATCGCGGCGAGCACCGCATCCGGGCAGCCGAGTCCGGACGACGAAGAGACCGTCACGACGGCACCGTCGGGGATCAGACGGGCCGCCTCGGAAGCACTCAAGATCTTCGTTCGTGCCATGTCCGCCTCAGGTCGTCAGATCGATGGGAGTCTCGCGCCCCGTTCGCGCAGCCTCACGCGTCGAGAGCGCAACGCTCAGGGACTTGATCCCGTCCTCGCCCGTTGCAGAGGGCGCCCCACGGCCCGCAACAGCATCGCCGAACAGGCGCACCGCCCGCAGATAGAGATTCTCGTGCGCGACCGAGAGCTGCCTCTCTCCATCCCGATTCCGCAGCACGACCTCGCCCTTGGACTGCTGGGTCATGCAGTCGGTCCCGATCAGCGATCCCTCCTCGCCATGGACCTCGAAGCCGGTCACCGCGTATCGGGTCGTGAAGGCGTCGTGGAACTGGGCAATCAGCCCGCTTTCGAAGCGGACCACGCCCATCACGCCGTCTTCGAGACCTGTCTGGCCCATACCACCCCGCGACGTCATCGCGGTCACGGCGACAGGCTCCTCGTCGAGCACGAAACGCATGGTGTCGGCGTCATGAACGGTGATGTCGAGCACGACGCCACCACCCGACTCCGGCCGCTCGATCCGCCAGCCCTGCAGGTGCGGCGGCAGGTAGACCGCATGAAACACGCGGGCAAACAGCGGCTTGCCGATGTGGCCCACCTTGATCGCGGCGTGAATTGCGCGATGGGTGGCCGCATTGCGCAAATGATGGTTCGTCCCCATCTGCACCCCTGCCGCCTTGCAGGCCGCGACCATTCGCCTTGCGTCCGCCAGGTTCAACGCAAGCGGCTTTTCGCACAGCACGTGCTTGCCGGCCGCGGCTGCGGCCAGAGTTTGCGAGCAATGATGCTCGTTCGTTGTCGAGATATAGACCGCATCGATACCGCTTCCGAGCAACGCCTCGAGGTCCGTCGTTGCTGTCGCGATCCCATTCTCGCCAGCAAAGCGCTTCGCGCGCTCCGGATCGCTGCTCATCACAGCCACCACCTCGCCGTTCGCCCCGCGGAAGGCCTCGATCATCCACTCGCGCGCGATCGTACTTGCACCGATCAATCCCCAACGCAGGCCACTCAAGATGCGATCCTCCGTTTGAATGTCGCTCCACAACTCTCCCGAACGACCAACCGCGCTTCGCCGACGTAGCTCTCGAGACGACGCTCGCCCTCGTTGATCTGCCTCAGCAGCATCTGCGCGGCGCGTTCTCCGAGACTGCCGGCATCGACCGACACGGTGGTCAGAGCGGGAGAGACATGACGGGCCTCGGCGGTGTCATCGAAACCGACGACGGCAACGTCGCGCCCGACCGTCAGCCCCTGTCGTGCGATCGCCAACATCGCACCGATGGCCACGACGTCGTTGAAGCAAACCACCGCCGTCGGCCGCCTCTCCGACGACAGCAAGCGCTTCATGGCGTCGAACCCGCCGTCCTTGGTCGGCATGCTCTCAATGATCCGCGCGGGCTCGACGGCAAGTCGCGCCTGCTCCATAGCGCGCGCAAACCCGGCGACACGGTCCTGGAAGACGACCATTCGGCCGACACCGCCGACGAAAGCGATATCGCAATGGCCGAGCTCGATCAGATGTTCGGTCGCCCGCGTTGCACCGGCCAGATTGTCGGAAACCACCAGCGAGGCCCTCGCCCCGATGATCCGCCGGATCGCGAGCACGATGGGCAGACGCGCCTCGAGCCGCGAGATCTCCGCCACATCAGTATCGAGCGCCGGACTGAGGATCAGGCCGGCAGCGCCATGCTCCCGCATCGAGCGGACGACCTCGGCCTGCCGGACGACGCTCTCGGCGGTATTGGCGATGAACGGAACGAAGCCGGAGTTTTGCAGGGCGCGCTCGATGCCAATGGCAAGCTCCGCAAAAAAAGGGTTCGACAGATCATTGATGACCATTCCGACGATGTCGGCCCTCGCACGGCGCAAGCTCGCAGCCCCGCGGTTGTAGACATAGCCGAGAGCGTCCATCGCCCCCGCCACGCGCTGGCGCGTCTCCTCTCTGACGAGAGGACTTCTCTTGAGCACGAGCGATACCGTCGACTTCGACACGCCCGCCGACTTGGCAATGTCGAGAATCGTCACCGCACGAGATTTGCGCCCCGCACGCGCCATGCCCTTCGCGAGCCTCCCGAAATTTGGAACGTTCCAAATACTCCCATTCTCCTCGATGCGCAAGGCTAGAAAACACGGCCAATGCGGAATTTTGGTCTCGAACGCTAAATCCTTTCTATTATAGAACGTTCCAAATCAGGCGGCGCCCATTCGCTTGGGCTCAAGCGCATGAAAGGAAACCGATATGATCGATCAGCGACGACCTTGCGCTTTGGTGACGGGAGCGGGGCGCGGCATCGGCCGCGCCATCGCGCTCGCGCTATCGAGAGCCGGCTTCTCGATCATCGTGAATGATCTGCCGGGCTCGGAAGCTTCTGACGAGACGGTGGCAGCCATCCGCGAAACAGGCGGGGATGCAAAGGCCATCGCGCTGGATATTTCGCAGGTCGAGCAGCATCATCAATTCGTGGACGACGCCTGGGATGCCTTTGGCGGCATCGACTGTCTCGTCAATAATGCCGGCGTATCCGTCAGCGTCCGCGACGATCTCCTGAAGATGACGCCGGAAAGCTATGACCGCGTCATGGGGATCAATCTGCGCGGCCCGTTCTTCCTGACTCAGGAGGTCGCGCGGCGGATGATCTGCACGCAATCGCACCACTTTCGCAGCATCATCACGATCTCGTCGATCAATGCCGAATTCGCCTCGACTGACCGCGGCGAGTACTGCGTCTCCAAAACGGGCTTGTCCATGATGACCCGGCTTTTCGCGATCCGGCTCGCCGATCACGGCATCGGATCCTACGAGCTTCGGCCTGGGATCATCCGAACGCAAATGACTGCCATCGCCAAGGACAAGTACGACCGGCTCATTGGCGAGGGTCTCACGCCTATCAAGCGCTGGGGCGAGCCCGAGGATATCGGAAAGGCCGTCGCCACCTTGGCAACAGGCCAACTCGGCTATTCGACGGGAGATGTCATCCACGTCGATGGCGGTCTGGCGTTGCGGAAGCTCTGACGCGGAAGCCAGCCCCTCGCCTACACAATTCCCGCCGACGTCCCGGCGATGGCGGGACGCTCCTTCGCCTTTTGCGCCCGATAGCCGGATGCGCGATAGGCCGCGATCGGCGCGATCGCACCGCCGGCGCGCAGGCGGGCAATGGCGAGCAGCGGCGAGACGTCGGTCGTGAAGGCGCGTTTCAATTCGAGATGCGCACCGAGCGCGTCATTGGCCCCTTGCGCCGCCTCGAGCGCCGCGCGATCGACGATGAGGGCCTGCGCATAGGCGCGCTGCAACTCGATCGCCGATTGCATCAGGCTCTCGATCGGATCGGTGACGTTGTGCGACTGGTCGATCATGTAGGCGGGCGCGAACCCTTTCGCCTTGCGCCACTCGGCGTCGATCAGCTCGTTGAAAACGAGAAACAGCCGGAACGGCTCGACCGAGCCGCTGTCGAGATCATCGTCGCCATATTTTGAATCGTTGAAATGGAAGCCTGCGAGCTTGCCGAAGCGAACGAGCCGGGCGACGATCTGCTCGATATTCACGTTCGGCGCATGATGGCCGAGATCGACGAGGCAATTCGCCTTGGGGCCGAGCTCCTGCGCCGCGGCGAAACTCGTGCCCCAATCCGAGATCACGGTCGAGTAGAACGCCGGCTCGTAGAGCTTGTGCTCGAGGAACACGCGCCAATCAGTAGGGAGCGCGGCGACGATCTCGCGCATCGCGTCGATATAGCGATCGAGCGCCTTGGTCAGATTCGATTGTCCGGCAAAGTTCGAGCCGTCGGCGATCCAGACGGTCAGCGCATTCGAGCCGAGCTTGCGGCCGATCTCGATGCATTCGATATTGTGCGCGACCGCCTGAGCGCGTACGCGCGCATCGGTATGCGACAGCGAACCGAACTTGTATGAAAGCTCCTGCCCCGGCTGATCCTGGAACGTGTTGGAATTGACTGCGTCGAAGGCAAGGCCGTGCGTCGCGGCTATTTCGCGCAAGGCTGCATAGTCGTCGACCTTGTCCCACGGAATGTGCGGCGAGATTGTAGGAGTTGCCCGCGCCAGTTGCTGGATCACGGCGCAATCGTCGATCTTCTCGAAGAGATTGCTCGGCTCACCTGCCCCCGGAAAGCGGGCGAACCGCGTCCCCCCTGTGCCGACACCCCAGGTCGGAATGGCGACCCCGAAGGCCATGACCGTCTGAACCAGGGCTTCGGCGTCGATCCCGTGCCGCGCCAGCGCGCGCTTCAGGGCGTCATAGTCTTCGGTGGCCGCGTCTTCGAGCCGCGCGTTGTGGTCGGCGATGAAATCGGCACTGATCGAGAACGGCGCGCTCATCGCGTGAATGCCTGGGCGTTGCCGGCGTCGACATTGAGGATGTTGCCGGTCGATTTGGCCGAAAGGTCGGACGCGAAGAAGTAGACGCCTTCGGCAATATCCTCCGGAAAAACCGACAGTTTGAGCATCGAACGCTGGCGATAAACTTCCTCGAGCTGGTCTTCGGTGACCTTGTTGGACGCCGCGCGCTGCTGACGCCACTCGCCTTCCCAGATCTTCGAGCCGCGCAGCACCGCATCCGGATTGACTGTGTTGACGCGGATGCCATGCGCCGCGCCTTCCAGCGCCAGGCAGCGGGCGAGATGGATCTCCGACGCCTTGGCGGCGCAATAGGCCGAAGCGCCGGCCGAAGCCGCGAGACCGTTCTTCGAGGCAATGAAGATGATGGCGCCGCCGATGTTCTGACGCTGCATCAGCCGGAACGCCTCGCGCGAGACGAGGAAATAGCCGGTGGCGAGAATGTCCATGTTCTTCTGCCACAGTCCAAGACTGGTGTCCTCGACCGGCGAAGCCGAGGCGATCCCGGCATTCGATACGACGATGTCGACGCCGCCAAAGGCACGCGCGGCCTCTTCGAACGAAGCAACCACTGCTGCTTCGTCGGTCACATCGAGCTTCACGCCGATCGCGGCGTCGCGGCCATGGCGTTTCGTGATCGCCGCAACACGCTCGTCTAGCGCCTTCTCGTCGATATCGGCAATGACGAGGCACGCGCCTTCACCGAGCAGCCGCTGCGCGGTCGCCCCGCCAATGCCGCCGGCGCCACCGGTCACATAGGCGATCCGCCCGGCGAGCGATTTCGGCTTGGGCATGCGCTGGAGCTTGGCCTCTTCCAGCAGCCAGTATTCGATATTGAAGGCCTCCTGCTCGGCGAGGCCGACATAGGCGCTGACACCAGAGGCGCCGCGCATGACGTTGATGGCGTTGACGTAGAACTCGGCCGCAACGCGCGCCGTCGCCTTGTCCTTGGCAAAGGTGAACATGCCGATTCCCGGCACGAGATACACGATCGCGTTGGGATCTCGCATGGCCGGCGAGTCCGGATGCTTGCAGCGCTCGTAATAGGCGGCGTAGTCGCGCCGGTAAGCGGCGAGAACGTCGTCGAGGCCGGCGATCACCTCGTCGAGATTGTCGCGCACGGGATCGTAGGGCAGCAACAGCGGTCGGATCTTGGTGCGAAGAAAGTGATCCGGACAGGAGGTGCCGAGCGGCGCCAGCGTCGTCAGCGCGCTGGAGTTGACGAACTCCAGCACCTCCGGGGCATCGGTGAAATGGCCAATCTTGCGCTCGTCGGCGGAGATCCTGCCGCGGATCAGCGGCATCAGCCCGGCCGCGATCGCGCGGCGCTTTTCCGGCGAGGCCGATTGGACCTTGGCGCCGCCGAAAGCCGGCTTCTGCTCATGGGCAGCAAGCCAATCGGCAGCCTGCTGAATCACCCGCAAAGTCATCTCGTAACAGGCTTTCGACGTCTCGGCCCAGGTGAAGAGCCCGTGGCCGCCGAGAACCACGCCGACATAGTCGGGGTGGCGCGCGGCCATCTCGCCGAGTTTCAGGCCGAGGTCGAAGCCGGGCCGCTGCCACGGCAGAAATCCGAGCTTGCCGCCGAATATTTCGCGGGTCAAACGCTCAGCGTCGACTGAGGCGGCAATGGCGATGACCGCGTCGGCATGGACGTGGTCGACATGCCGGTGCGGCACGAAGGCGTGCAAGGGCGTATCGATCGAAGTCGCGCGCGGATTTAGATCGAAGGTGCAGTGATTGAACAAGGCGACCATCTCGTCCTCATTGGCGAGACCGCGATAGAGGCCTTTCAGGCTCTCGAGCTTGTCGAGGTACAGCGTCGAAAAGCCGTCGCGCTTCATCGAACCGAGGTCGCCGCCCGAACCTTTGACCCAGAGCACGCGTGCGTTCGCGCGCGTCAGCGGATCCTTCATCTCGATCTTGGCCGAGGTGTTGCCGCCGCCGAAATTGGTGATGCGCAGATCGGCCCCGAGCAGGTTCGAGCGGTACAGAAGTTGACCTGCTTCATCGAGCCCGGCGGCGAGCGCGTCGTCCCAGAGATTTGGCAGGGGCGTGGCCGCGAGCTCGCTCATTAGGCATTCTCCCTGTGCTTGATCTCTGGGCAGCTTAGGCCACGGATTCAATCAAGGTCAATCACCGACACTCAACACTGCGACGCAATATGATTGATGCAGCGCGATATTGAGCGAATTTGACGGTTTGCAGTTGACCCCTGGTCGAGAGCGTGACCTATTTACGGGCAAAAGGGAGGGCGACGTGCACGAGCGGGAACGCTGGCAGGTCATCAAGGCACTCTTGCGTGAGCGGTCGCTGGTGCGCATCGCCGACGCCTGTCGCGCGACTGGCGTCTCCGAAGCCTCGATACGGCGCGATTTCGCCAGGCTCGCCGAGCAAGGTGTCGCGATCAGGGTGCATGGCGGGCTCGAAGCTTTGCCGGAGACCGCCAACGCACCGAGCGACGTCCTCTCCCTTGCCACCCGCTCCTTCGACGTCAGCCAGACGCTCAACATCGACGCCAAGCGTGCCATTGCGAAAGCGGCGGTCGCCCTCTGCGCCGATGGCGAGACGATCATCATCAATGGCGGCACGACGACGTACCAGATGGGCGAATATCTGCGCGAGCGCCGCCTGAAGGTGTTGACCAATTCCTATCTGCTCGCCGACGCATTGATCCACACGTCGAAATGCCGCGTCGCCTTGCCGGGTGGCGAGGTCTATCGTGAGCAGGGCATGATCGTCTCGCCCTTTGAAGAGGATGCGATCCAACACTATTCGGCGACGCGGATGTTCATGAGTGCGATCTCGATCGGACCGCTCGGCGTGATCGAGGGCGACCCCCTGCTCGCCCGCGCCGAATCGAAGCTGCTGAAGCGTGCCGACAAGCTGATCGTGCTCGCCGATTCCTCGAAATTCGTCTCACGCGGCAGCCTTGTCGTCTGCCCGCTCTCGCGCATCGATACGCTGATCACCGCTTCCGATGCGCCAAGCGACGCACTCGACATGCTACGCGCACACGGTGTCCGCGTCGTTATCGTCGATGCAGACGCTCAAACCGATGCGGCGGCGTGACCATGGCAACGGACACGCTCAATCAAACTCCTGCGGCGCCACTTCTGTCGGTGCGCGCTGTCGAGAAGTCCTTTCCAGGCGTTCGGGCGCTGTCCGGCGTCTCGTTCGACGCTGCCAAAGGCGAAGTCCACGCCTTGCTTGGCGAGAACGGCGCCGGCAAGTCGACGCTGATCAAGATCGTTTCCGGCGTGTTCCCGCCCGATCGGGGCGAGGTCCTCGTGGACGGCAAGCCGGTCGACCTCGCGCGGCCGGACGATGCCCGGCGCGCCGGCATCGCCACGATCTATCAGGAGCTGCTGCTGTTTCCGGAGCTCACCGTTGCCGAGAACATCTTCATGGGGCATGCGCCGCGCGCAGGCCTCCGCCGGATCGACTGGCGGGCGATGCGGGAGAAGACGAATACGCTGCTTGCCTCGCTCGAGATTCATGACCTGCAAGCCGACCGCATTGTCGGCTCGCTCAGCGTCGGCAATCGCCAGCGCGTCGAAATCCTGCGCGCGCTGTCGCAGGACGCGCGCATCCTGATCATGGACGAGCCGACCGCGGCTCTGACCGAGTACGACGTGACGCGGCTCTTCGATATCGTGCGCAAGCTGAAAGCCCGCGGTGTCGCCGTGATCTATATCAGCCATCGGCTCGACGAGATTTTCGCGATCGCCGACCGTGTCACCGTGCTGCGCGATGGCGCGCATGTCGCGACCAAGCGCGTCACTGAGACGGACGCGGCCGAGCTCGTGCAATTGATGGTCGGCCGCAGGATCGAAAGCCTGTTCCCGAAGATCGCAGTTCCGATCGGCAAGCCGGTGCTGGAGGTGAAAGACCTCGAACGACGGCCGCTGACGAGGAACGTCTCGCTCACGGTGTGCGCCGGCGAGATTGTCGGCCTTGCCGGCCTCGTTGGCTCGGGTCGCAGCGAGCTGGCGCAAACGATTTTCGGCGTCACGCCGGCCGACAACGGCGAAATCCGGATCGCCGGACACAAGGTCGACATCCGCTCGCCGGCACAGGCACGATCGTTGGGCGTCGCCTATGTTCCCGAGGATCGCGGCACGCAGGGCCTGGTGCGGCCGATGACGGTGCGCGAGAACTTCAGCCTCGCCGCGCTTGGCAAGGTCGCATTCGGCGGCTTCATCGATCGCGGCGCAGAACGCAAGCTTGCCCGCGACGGTGTCAAGCGTTTTGCGGTCAAGACGAGTTCGCTCGAGCAGACCGCGGGCAAGCTGTCCGGCGGCAATCAGCAGAAGATCGTGCTCGGCAAATGGCTCGCCAACGAGCCGAAGCTATTGATCCTCGACGAGCCGACGCGCGGCATCGATGTGGGCGCCAAGGCGGAGATCCATCGGCTGATGGGCGAGCTTGCGGCCCAGGGACTCGCCATCCTGATGATCTCGAGCGAGCTGCCAGAGGTGCTCGGCATGAGCGACCGCATTCTCGTGATGCGCGAAGGCCGCATCGTTGCCGAATTCTCGCGCGAAGAAGCAACCCAGGAGTCGATCGGCGCAGCGATGATGGGCAGTCATGACAACGCGGAGAAAGCGGCATGACCGCGGTGACCTTAGCCAGTGCCGAGGCTGATCCGCGGCGGCGGCTGAAGGTGATTGCCTCGCAGGAGGCTTTGCTTGCGATCGCGGTGATCGGCCTCGCCATCGTCGTCGGCCTTTACAATCCGCGCTTTCTGGCGGCGCGCAATCTTTCCGACGTGCTGCTCGGCAACGCCTATATCGCAGTCGCGGCAGTCGGCATGTCGATGGTGATCGTTTCCGGCAACATCGATATTTCCGTTGGCGCGCTGATCGGCGTCCTGGCGACGATCAGCGGCACTCTGGCCGTGAACGGCGCGCCGATCGTGGTCGCCTGGCTGGCAGCGCTCGTTGCCGGCGTCCTGGTGATGGCCTTGCAGGGCGCCATCATCGCCTATCTGCGCATTCCGGCAATCGTGGTTACGCTCGGCATGCTGTCGATCCTCAAAGGTGGACTGATCAGCGTCACCGGGGGCAAATGGATCACCGACCTGCCCGACAGCTTCCATCTCGCCGATATCGAACTCTTCGGTGTACTGCCGTTTCCGGTTTTCCTCATGATCCTGGCAACGATCCTGGCCGCCTTGTGGATGCGCTATTCGGCCTCGGGCCGCGCCATCTACGCGGTCGGCGGCAACGCCGAAGCGGCGCGGCTCTGCGGCATTTCGCAGCCGCGCACGATCGTGATGGTCTTCGCGCTGCACGGCTTCTTCGCCGGAGCGGCCGCCCTGCTCTATGCGACGCAATTGCGCGTCATCCAGTCGACCGTGCCGCCCAATCTCGAGCTGACGATCATCACCGCGTCGGTCGTCGGAGGCGTCAGCATTCTCGGCGGCGTCGGCACGGTGATCGGCTCGACGCTTGCCGCCGTACTGATCGCCGAGATCGCCAGCGCGCTGGTCTTCATCGACGTCTCGCCCTACTGGATCCGCGCGGTCCAGGGCGTGCTCATCCTCGTGACCGTGATCGCCGACATTCTGCGGCGCCGGCGCATGGCCGGAGCATGAGCGCCATGAGCGAAATCCCGCTTCCTCACACCGCCAAGCGCGTCGTGCCCTGGTGGCTGCTGCGGCACGAGACCATGCTCGCGGTGATCCTGCTCATTGCGTTGATCGTGCTCGGCGGCTTGAACGGCCGTTTCCTCACGCTCGACAATCTGCTCAATCAAGGCAGGTTGACGACCGAGGTCGGACTGATCGCGCTGCCGATGACCTTCATCATCATCACCGGTGGCATCGACCTCTCGGTTGGCTCGATCGTCGGGCTGTGCGCGATCCTGCTCGGCTATTCCTGGAAGACTTTCGGCTTTCCCTTGCCGCTGGCGATTTGCTTCTCGTTGCTCGTCGGTGCCGCAGCGGGCTTTCTCAACGGGATCGTCATCACCAAAGTGAAAGTGCCGCCGCTGATCATGACGATCGCGACGCTCGCCCTCTATCGCGGGCTCGCCGAGGGGATCAGCCAAGCGCGCTCGGTGCGCGGCTATCCAGAATGGTTCTACTTCATCGGACAGGAAAACCTCTTCGGCGTGCCGGCGCAGCTCTGGCTCTTGCTGATCGCGATCGTAGTCTCGGCAGTCGTTCTTGACCGCACCACCTTCGGCCGGACGCTCTATGCGATCGGCAACAACGAGACCGCCGCGCGCTTTTCCGGTTTGCCGGTCGATCGCGTCAAACTGATCATCTACACGCTATCGGGCTTCATGGCCGGCCTTTCCGCTTTTGTCCTCGTCTCGCGCGTGACTACGACCCGCTCGGACATGGGGATCGGCTACGAGCTCGACGTGATCGCTGCGGTGGTGCTCGGCGGCACCAGCATATTCGGAGGCGTCGGCACGATCTGGGGCACGGTGGTCGGCCTGGCGATGATCCAGCTCTTGAAGAATGGACTGGCCCTGACCGGCGTCAAGGGCGATGCGACGATCGTGGTCATCGGCGCGGTTCTCATCCTATCCACTCTTGTGGCGAGTTCGCTCCAGCGGCGCCGCGACGGCGTTTGATGGAGTGTCTGACCGCGAAAAAAGCGGCTTAAACATGGGAGGACAACAAGATGAAGCTCGGATTAGCCTTTGCGTTTCTCAGCGCGACGCTACTGGCCGGAACGGCCTCGGCGGCGGACAAGAGATGGGACGGCGCGGACGACCTACCAGTCAATCCGCTTGCCTGCTCGGCTGGCGAAGCCAACGCCGCGCCCGCGGCCAAGCCTTATGACGGCGGCCGGCCAACCAACGCGCCCGACAAGGCCGGCAAGCCGATCACGCTGGTCGACGTGCCGAAGTTGATCGGCATCGGTTATTTCAACGCGACTTCGAAAGGCATGCAGGACGCCGCCAAGGCGCTCGGCAATGTCACGGTGAAGACCGACGGCCCGACCGAAGCCAAGATCGACGAGCAGATCAAGTTCATCGACAACTACATCACCAGCGGCGTCGACGGCATTCTCTTCGCCGCCAACGATCCGGTCGCGATCGCGCCGGTCCTGAAGAAGGCACTGTCGAAGGGCATCCATGTCGTCGGCTATGACGCCAACTCGACGCCGGATGCGCGCGAATGGTTCGTCAACCAGGCCGAGTTCAACGGCATCGCCAAGGCGATGATGGACTCGATGGCCAAGGAGGCCGGCGAGGACAAGAGCTTTGCGATCGTCACATCGACCTTCACGACGCCGAACCAGGCACGCTGGATCGCCGAGATGTGGGCCTATGCACAGAAGTGTCATCCCAAGCTGACATGGCTGGAAACGGTTGAGGCGCAGGAGGACAACAACCTGTCCTTCAACCAGGCGACGACGCTGATCAACAAGCACGGCGACAAGCTCGCTGGCCTGTTCGGCATGACCTCGGTCGCGACGCCCGCTTCGGCGGAAGCCGTTACCAAGGCCAAGCTCTGCGGCAAGGTTGCGGTGGTCGGCCTTGCCACGCCCAATGCGATGAAGCCGTATGTCAACGCGGACTGCGTCAAGTCGGTCGTGCTGTGGAATCCGGTCGATCTCGGCTATGCCGCGACCTACGTGATGCGCGCCGTCGTCGATGGCACCCTGAAGCCCGGCGCGACCTCGGTGGACGCGGGTAAGCTCGGCAAACTGAACGTGGTCAATGGCAGCGAGATCCTGCTTGGCTCGCCCTTTATCTTCACGAAGCAGAACGTCAAGGACTTCGATTTCTGATCTGGACTCGTCGCCCGGCCGCAGGATGCGGTCGGGCGGCGCACTTTTGGCCTTCGTTGTCGTGGCCATGACAAGTCGGCCATGACACTCCTGACGTTGCTTGCCGAGATGTAGCTTAACGATGAGCCAGACCGTCGCAGTCCTCGACATCGGCAAGACCAACGTAAAGCTTGCCTTGTTCGACGACGGCCGACTTCTCTGGGAAAAGTCGGCGCCCAACCGCACTCGATCGGGTCCGCCCTATCCGCACGAAGAGGTTGAGAGCGCGTGGAACTTCTTCCTCGATGCGCTTCGAGAGGCCGCACGCGCGCATCAGATCAGCGCGATCGTTCCGACGGCGCATGGCGCAGCCGGCGCTTTGATCGGCGAGAGCGAGCTCGCCGCTCCGGTCATGGACTACGAATTCACGGGCGTAGAGGTGATCGAGCCCGACTACGCCGAGCTGCGGCCGCCGTTTTCGGAGACCCTGTCGCCGAAATTGCCAGCCGGCCTCAATCTCGGCCGGCAGCTCGCCTATCAGAAGTGGCGCTGTCCGGACCTCTTCGCCAAAGCGAGGTATTTCGTTGGCTATCCACAATATTGGACCTGGCGCCTGACCGGCGTCGCTGTCTCTGAAGTCACGACCCTCGGCGCCCATACGGATCTCTGGGCGCCGCAGCAGGGACAAATCTCGAGCCTCGTCAAGGCTCTCGGCGTGGAGTCGCTGCTGCCACCGCTGCGCCGCGCCTTCGATCCACTCGGCCCGATCAAACCCGAAATCGCAGCCGCATGCGGGCTCGCGCCCGAAACGCAAGTCTTTTGCGGTATCCACGATTCAAACGCTTCGCTTCTGCCCTACCTCGTCTCGCGCCAGGCGCCGTTCACGGTGTTGTCGACCGGCACCTGGGTGATCCTGATGAGCGTGGGCCTTTCGCTCGATCAGCTCGATCCTCGCGACGACACGCTCGCCAACGTCGACGCACTGGGCCGACCCATCGCCTGCGGGCGCTTCATGGGCGGACGCGAATACGCCGCCATCGCAGGCGGCGGCGGCAATCCTGATCTTGACACGATCGAGCGCGTCATCGCCTCGGGCGCGATTGCCCTACCCTGCTTCTCCGGCCATGGCGGACCTTATGCGACGACCAAAGGCGTAATCCGCGGCGAAGTCGCAGCGCGCGATCGACCCGCACTTGCGACGCTCTACTGCGCTCTGCTCAGCGATCTGATGCTGACGCGCATGGGAGCGACCAGCGGCGATCTCGTCGTCGAAGGGAGCTTCGCCGGCAATCTTCGTTTCTGCCAGACCCTCGCCGCGTTACGACCGACCCAGCGCGTCTTTGCGGCGGAAGACGCCGCGGGCACGGCGCGCGGTGCCGCAATGCTTGCGCAATGGCCGCCTTCCTATCCTATCGCGGCGCCGATGCCCGTCCCCGCAGCCCCGATCGCCGGCCTCAACGCCTATCGTGACGTTTGGACGGCGCAGATCGACCTGATCGGTCGCTAACCCGATCGCTGCATTCTGGCCCCTCATGCCTTTGATCTTCGCCTGGCGTAGCAGGTAAAATGAGAGGCCTAAGTTATTGATTTTACTGGCGCGCTCGGAGAGATCATAACTGCGCGACTAGGCAATTGATTTTGTTGCTACATTTCAAGTTTAGGGATGTTGAGTGTGAATTCGAGTGAGCAGCCTCTCGCCTGACGACCCGATAACGGCTTTCCTCTCGACCGCCGCAGATGCCGATCCGCGCGAATATGATTGGACCGCTCGGCGACCGTCAGCCCACCAACGCGGCCCGCCATTCCGGCTGATCATGAGTCACGGCCGGCTAACCCCGCGCTGGGGCCACCTTCTCCCCTTGCGGGAACTGGTGAGTCTGAAAATATATCACAAAAATAAGGGTTTACCTGTGATGTGTCCTCCGTTGTGTCCCGATCCACCGAAGCCGCTGGGCGTTCGGCGCGGTCCACTTTTTAAACAGAGCGAACGGCCGGAGGCTCGTGATCTGGACGGCGGCGCTATTGTGCCGCCGACCAATCCTCTTGACCAAATCCTTGTTTTCAAGCCGACGACACGCCCAGATGAAGTTCGCCGTCGGCATCGAAGCTGTCCAGGACGGCAGTTCCAACGAGAGCGGGACCTATGTCAGGCTCCTGAAGGACGGCGCGTCTTAATTTTCATCAGTTACGTAAATATTGGAAAGTTGTTGTCGCGCAACGGCAATTTCAAAAACGTCGGG